>JAYRLJ010000106.1:0-9095 GCA_041905305.1 Hylemonella sp.
CCTCCCCGCGAAGGCCAAGGTGGTGGTAATCGGCGGCGGCTACGGCGGCGCGACGGCCGCCAAGTACGTGCGCATGCTCTCCAACTACCAGATCGACGTGGTATTGGTGGAGCCGAACGACAGCTTCATCTCCTGCCCGATCTCCAATCTGGTGATCGGCGGCTCCAAGACCATGGGCGACATCACCACGCCCTATGACAACCTCAAGGGCAAGCACGGCGTGATCCACGCCCGCGATCGCGTGACTGCCATCGACGCGGCCAAGAAGACGGTCACGCTGGCAGGCGGCGCCACCCTCGGCTATGACAAGCTCATCGTCTCGCCCGGCATCGACATGATGTGGAACAGTATCGAAGGTCTGCAGGCCGCCAGCGCGTCCGGTCAGATCCTGCAAGCCTGGAAGGCCGGCCCCGAGACCGCGGCGCTGCGTCGCCAGCTCGAAGCGATGCCGGACGGCGGCACCTATGCCATCACCATCCCGCTCGCGCCCTATCGCTGCCCGCCCGGCCCCTACGAGCGCGCCAGCCAGGTGGCCAGCTACTTCAAGAAGGCGAAACCGAAGTCCAAGGTGCTGATCCTCGACGCCAACCCGGACGTCACGTCCAAGGGCCCGCTGTTCAAGAAGTTCTGGGCCGAGAACTACGCTGGCATGCTGGAGTACCGAGGCAACCACAAGGCCGTGGGCGTGGATGCCAGGAGCAAGACCGTCAAGTTCGAGACCGAGAGCGATGTCAAGGCCGACGTGCTCAACGTGCTGCCCGACATGAGCGCCGGCAGCATTGCGATGCAATCGGGGTTGGCCAACGTCAACAACCGCTGGTGTGATGTCAACTACCTGACCTTCGAGTCCAAGGTGGCCAAGGATGTGCATGTGATCGGCGACTCGGTGCTGGCCGCGCCGCTCATGCCCAAATCCGGCCACATGGCCAACTCCCACGGCAAGGTGGTTGCTGCCGCCGTGGTGGCCCAGCTCTCCGGCATGGACGTCAACCCGCAGCCTCTGCTGACCAACACCTGCTACAGCTTCGTCAACGACAAGCTGGTGGTGCACGTCGCATCGGTGCACCAGTACGTGGCGGCCGAGAAGACCTTCAAGACCGTGCCGGGTTCGGGTGGCGTATCGACCGCCCCCAATGAGCTCGAGGGTATCTACGCCTGGAATTGGGCGCAAAACATCTGGGCTGATACACTGCTTTAAGCCTGCAGTTCCGGACCGATTTCGGATCTGGAGGGGGTCGGCAGCAGCCGACCCCTTGTTTTTTGGATCACAAATTCAGGAGATGATCATGTACAGATTTATTGCCACCCTGCTGCTCGCCCTCGCTGCCAGCCTGAACGTCGCGGGCACTGCTCTCGCCCAGGCGAACCAGCAGATCAAGGCGGTCTACCACATCAATACCGATGTCAACACGGTCCCGGCCATCCTCAACAACATCCGCAACCATCTGGCGGCCGACCCCAAGGCGAAGATCGTGGTAGTCACGCATGGCCCGGGCATCAACTTCTTGCTGCAAGACGCCAAGGACGCTCAAGGACGTGATTTCAGCGGCGCCATTGGCGACCTCTCCGGCAAGGGGGTGGAATTCCGGGTCTGCAACAACACGCTGACCAGCCGCAACATCAGTCCGGACAAGGTGGCAATGGAAGCCAAGATCGTGCCCTCCGGCGTGGCCGAGGTTGCACGACTGCAAGCCCAGGAAGGCTACGTCTACCTCAAGCCCTGAAACAAAAATGCCGGGGTGAATGCCCCGGCATCAGGACGCGCACGCGTCTGGCATCAGGTCGTGGATTCGGCCATCGGCTCAAAATTCGCCTCGGTGGCGATCTGCGTGCACACCGCACGGCACAGCGCAGCCACGCGGTCGTCGACGATACGGTAATAGATCTGCACGCCTTCGCGACGCTTGCCCAGCACACCGGCCTGGTACAGCGTGGTGAGGTGCTGGGACATGTTGGGCTGCGTGGTGTCGATCTTGCTCAGCAGGTAGCTGACATTGCGCTCGCCATCGCACAGGTGGCTGATGATCTTGAGGCGCATCGGCGCCGACATCACCCGGAATACCTCGGCCGCCAGTTCGAACACCTGGTCCGGCTCCGTCACGCTTCCCGGGGTCGCATGTATGGTTCGCTTGGTCATGGCAGAGTTCGTTCGCAATATAAGTATTTGCTCATTTTATACGCAGTGCCCCGCTTGGCGTAAGGGGTCAGCGAGCACGTTCGCGCAGCGTCCGGCTCAATAGCACCACGGGTATCAGCCCCACCAGTACCAGCGCCAGCGAGGGCAACGCCGCTTCACCCAAGCGTTCATCCCGCGCCAGCTGGTAGGCCACCACCGCCAGCGTGTCGCTGTTGAAGGGGCGCAGCACCAGCGTGGCGGGCAACTCCTTCATCACGTCGACAAAGACCAGCAGCGTGGCCGCCACGGCCGAACGGCGCAACAAGGGCCAGTGCACGCGCCGTAGCAGCCCCCCGCCACCCACGCCCAGCATGCGGGCCGAGTCGTCCAGGCTGAGGGGAATGCGCGCATAACCGCTTTGCACCGATTGCAGCGCCACGGCACAGAAGCGCACCAAGTAGGCCCAGACCAAACCGAGCGAGGTGGCCGTCATGTAGTACCCCACGCCGCCTTGCGGCCACAACCCCTGGATCCATCCCACCGGCAGCAACAGGCCCACCACAATCACTGCACCAGGCACGGCGTACCCCAGGCCAGCCAGGTACACCACGGCACGTGTCACGAGATCGGGCGTGCGCCGCAGACTGAACGCCAGCAGCAGCGCCAAAACCACCGCCAGCACCGCACTGAGCACCCCCAGCCGCACGCTGTTGAAGGCCCATACCGGGAAGCGCTCCCAAGGCAGGATGGCCCACTCGGCCAGCAGCGGACGGAACATGAAAAGCACCGGCGCCACAAACCCCATCAGCAGCGGCAGGCCACACACGCACCAAGCCAACCACATGCGCGCACCACGCAGCCGCACCGGCCGTGCCTCGGCGCTGCCCGGTCGGGCGCCACGACCAGTGGCAAAGCGCATGCGGCGCTGAGCCCGTTGTTCCAGTTGCAGCAACAAGACCACCAGCACCAGCAGCATGGTGGCCAGCTGCGCCGCCGCCAACCGGTTGTCCATGGCCAACCAAGCCTTGTAGATGCCGGCGGTGAAGGTCTGGATGCCGAAGTAGCTGACGACACCGAAGTCCGCCAGCGTTTCCATCAAGGCCAGCGCCACACCGGCGGCCACCGCCGGCCGGGCCAGCGGCAGCGCGATCTCGCGAATGCGGCGTGACAGCGGGGCCCCCAGCAGGCGCGCCGCTTCCATCAGGTGGCTGGCCTGCTCGCCCAGCGCGGTGCGCGCCAGCAGGTAGACGTAAGGGTAGAGCGCAAAGGTCAGCACCCAGGCAGCGCCAGCGGTATTGCGGATCTCGGGGAAAACGCGCCCCTGCACGCCGGTCAGCTCACGCAACAGAGTCTGGAACGGCCCGCTGAACTGCAGGAAGTCGGTGTAGGCATAGGCCACCACATAGGCGGGCATGGCCAGCGGCAGCAACAAAGCCCACTCGAAGAAGCGACGCCCCGGAAAATCGAACAGCGTCACCGCCGCCGCAGCTGACAGGCCGACGGTCACCACCCCCAGCGCTACCAGCAGGCACAGGACAAGCGTCGTCAGCGCATAGTCGGGCAACACCGTGCGAGCCATCTCGCCCAGAATCTGGGCCGTCTGTGCCCCCTGCTCGCCCCAGGGCAGCCAGGACGCCAATACGGCCAGCACCGGCAACATCAGAAAGACGGTGAACAGCAGCAGCAGGAGATGACGGAGCCGGCGCAACGGCATGAAGTGATGTGGGGGCAAGACGTTCGTTTGGAATGAATGAGAATTGTAAGCATCTACAATGACGCACCATGTTTCTTGAAGTGTCCCAGCTCCAGGTTCGCTACCCCGGCCGTCACCAGCCTGCCGTGGCGGGTGTATCGCTGGGGCTGCGCGCCGGGGACATCGGCGTGCTGATCGGTCCCTCGGGTTGCGGCAAGACCACGCTGCTGCGCGCCGTGGCCGGGCTGGAGCCCGTCACGGGCGGCGAGATTCGCCTCTCCGGCCAGACCGTGAGCAGCCTGGGCAGCCAGTTGCCGCCCGAGCAGCGTCGCATCGGCATGGTGTTCCAGGACTATGCGCTGTTTCCGCACCTGGATGTGGGGCGCAATGTGGCTTTCGGCATCCACCCGTGGCCCGCGGCTGAGCGCGCGGCCCGCGTGCAGGAAGTGCTGGCCCTGGTCGGCCTCGAAGGCAGTGCAGCGCGCTTTCCGCATGAGTTGTCCGGGGGGCAGCAGCAGCGCGTTGCCTTGGCGCGGGCACTGGCGCCGCGGCCGCAACTGCTGTTGCTCGACGAACCGTTTTCCAATCTGGACGTCGAGCTGCGCGAGCGGTTGGCCCACGAGGTGCGCAGCATCCTGAAAGCGGCACAGGCCACCGCACTGTTCGTCACGCATGACCAGCTGGAGGCGTTTGCCATCGGCGACAGCATCGGCGTCATGCATGAAGGCCACCTGCACCAGTGGGATGACGCCTACACCCTCTACCACCGCCCGGCCACGCGCTTCGTGGCCGACTTCATCGGCCACGGCGTGTTTGCGCCGGCCACCATCCGCAGTCGGGACCAGCAGATCGTGGTGGAGACGCCGCTGGGCGACCTGACCGATGTGGCGGAATGCCCGCTGCCCTGCGCCTTCTCCGGCGGCGAGTGCGATGTGCTGCTGCGTGCCGACGACATCGTGCACGACGACGCCGCCCCGGTGAAAGCGGAGATCATCCGTAAGGCGTTTCGCGGCTCGGAGTTTCTCTACACCCTGCGTCTGGCCGGCGGCCAGACCGTGATGGCCCATGTGCCGAGCCACCACGACCACAAGGTCGGCGAATGGATCGGCATCCGGCCGGAAGTGGACCATGTGGTGACTTTCAACCGCGCCTGCTCGCTGCGCCAGGGCGCCCAGTGCGACCGACCCTGCGCGGGTCAGCAGACGGCCTGCGCCGACCTCGCCTGAGTCTCAGTGCCCGCCCGGGGGCTGGCGCAGCTGCTCAATCACCCGCCGTAAATCGTCGGCCCAGGCCCGACGGTCGCGCCCTTGCGCCGTCTCCAGTTCGCCGAAGGCGATCTGTACCGTGATACCGCGTGTGCACACCGTACGCCAGACCGAGCTCAGCAAGGTGTCATCCCCCACGTAGCAGGGTGCCAGGCTGCGTTCACCGCTGCGGCTGTCGACGAACTGCAGCGCGACCGGCTGCACCGGTGCATCGGCAGAAATGGCCGACTGCAGCAGATTGGCATGAAACGGCAGCAGCTGCACGCCGTCGCTGGTCGTCCCCTCCGGAAACACCGCCAGCACGTCGCCGGCGCGCAGGCTGTCGGCCATGTGGTGCACCACCCGCATGGCGTCGCGGCGCGACTCGCGTTCAATGAACAGGGTGCCGACGCCGGCCGCCAAGGCGCCGATCAGCGGCCATGCCTTGACGTCCGCCTTGGAAACGAAACGGCAATAACGCGCGGCGTGCAGCGCGGTGATGTCGAGCCACGAGATGTGGTTAGCCACCAGCAGCACCGGCCCCATGGGCGCGGGCGTGCCCGTCACCTGCAGGCGGATGCCCAGACGCGCCAGCAGTTCGCGCGACCAGACCTGCACCCGGATCTCCCGCTGCGCCTGCGACAAACGCGGAAACCGCAGCAGGATGGTCAGCAGCCCCGCCAGGATGTGCTGCAGGGCCCGCAGCAGACGCCAGGCGGCACGCCAGCGTGAAACGCGCGCTTCAGGTCTGGAAGGCAAGCTGACCACCCGCGATGGTGCAGCGCACGCGCCCCGGTACCTCGTAACCCGAGAACGGCGTGTGCTTGCCCTGGCTGCGCAGCGCTTCCGGTTGCACAGTCCACTCGGCCATGGGGTCGAACACACAGACATCGGCCATGCCGCCCACCACGAGCTGGCCGGCACTCATCTGCAGCGTGCCGAGGGCCGTTCCCAGCACACGCGCCGGCTCGCTGGTCAGCACCGCCAGCGCGCGGGTCAGGCCCACGCCGCTTTCCTGCCCCCACTTCAGAGCCAGGCTGAGCAGCAGCTCGACGCCGGTAGCACCCGGCTCGCTCTCGGCGAAGGGCAAGGCCTTGGCGTCCTCGTCCACCGGGTTGTGGTCGGACACCAGGGCGTCGATGGTGCCGTCGGCGAGTCCCTCGCGCAGGGCGTCGCGGTCGGCCTGCTGGCGCAACGGCGGATTGAGGCGCATGCGGCTGTCGAAGTAGCCGAGGTCGGTATCCGTCAGGTGCAGCGAGTTGATGCTGACGTCGCAGGTCAGGGGCAGACCTTCGTCCTTGGCCTGCCGCACCAGCGCCACGCCGGCGGCGCTGCTGAGACGGCACAGGTGCACGCGGGCCCCGGTGGCGCGCATCAATTCGAAGAGGGTATGCATGGCCACCGTCTCGGCGGCCACTGGCACGCCCGACAGGCCCATGCGGGTTGCGAGCGCGCCGCTGGCGGCCACGCCCTGGCCCAGGTAGTAGTCGTTCGGGCGCAGCCAGACGGCATAGCCGAAGGTGCTGGCGTACTGCAGGGCGCGCTGCAGCACCTGCGTGTTGGCCAATGCCACGTCCGCCTGACTGAAGGCGACGCAGCCGGACTCGGTGAGTTCCACCATCTCGGTCAGCACCTCACCCTGCAGGTTGCGTGTCAGCGCGCCGAGCGGAAAGACGCGCGCCTGGTGCAGCTTTTCGGCGCGGAACTTCAGCATTTCGACCAGCCCTGGCTCATCGAGCACCGGATCGGTGTCGGGCGGACAGACCAGGCTGGTCACGCCGCCGGCCGCCGCCGCGGCCATCTCCGACTCCAGCATGCCCTCATGCTCGTGACCCGGTTCGCGCAGGCGCACCGCCAAGTCCATCAGGCCGGGCGCCACGATGCAGCCCGCCGCCTCGATGGTGCGGTTGGGGGCAAAGTCGGCCGGCGCCCCGCCGATGGCAATGATGCGCCCGGCCGCAATGGCCACATCAGCGATCTCGTCGCGGTTGCTGGCCGGATCAATGACGCGGCCACCTTTGATCAACAGTTTCATCTTTGTTCTGCCTCGCTCAAGCTTCGTTACCGGCGACGATGCTCATCACGGCCATGCGCACCGCGATACCGAAAGTCACCTGCGGCAGGATCACGCTCTGCGTGCCATCCACCACCGAGGAGTCGATCTCGACACCGCGGTTGATCGGCCCCGGGTGCATGACGATGGCATCCGGCTTGGCCAGCTGCAGCTTCTCGGGCGTCAGGCCGAAACTCTTGAAGAACTCCTGGCTCGAGGGCAGCAGCGCGCCGCTCATGCGCTCGTTCTGCAGGCGCAGCATGATGACGACATCGCAGTCCTTGATGCCTTCTTCCAGCGTATGGCAGACGCGCACGCCCATCGGCGCCATGGTGGCCGGCACCAGGGTCTTAGGGCCAACGACGCGCACCTCGGCGCAGCCCAGCGTGGTCAGCGCATGGATGTCGGAGCGCGCCACCCGCGAGTGCAGCACGTCACCGACGATGGCCACCGTCAGGTTAGAGAAGTCTTTCTTGTAATGCCGGATGGTGTACATGTCCAGCAGACCCTGCGTCGGATGCGCATGGCGGCCGTCGCCGGCGTTGATGACGTGCACGTGCGGCGCCACGTGCTGCGCGATCAGGTAGGGCGCGCCGGACTCGCTGTGGCGCACCACGAACAGGTCGGCGGCCATGGCGCTCAGGTTGGCGATGGTGTCGAGCAGCGACTCACCCTTGGAGGCGGAGGAACGTGCGATGTCGAGGTTGATGACGTCCGCGCTCAGGCGCTTGGCAGCGATCTCGAAGGTGGTGCGGGTGCGCGTGGAGTTCTCGAAGAACAGGTTGAACACGCTCTTGCCGCGCAGCAGCGGCACCTTCTTGACTTCGCGGTCGTTGACGCTGACGAAATTGGCCGCCGTGTCCAGGATGTGCGTCAGGATGTCCTTCGGCAGCCCTTCGGTCGACAGCAGGTGAATCAGCTCACCGTTCTTGTTCAGTTGGGGATTGCGTTTGTAAAGCATGGGATGTCTTGGACGTTCGGAGGCGATGGGTTCGGAGGGTCCGCCGGCAGCCGGTCACTCCCCTTGCACCGAGAATCTGAATTGGCCTTGCCCGTCGCGCGCCAGCGCCAGCGACTGGCTGGCGGGCAAGGAGACGCGAGCGGCCGCGTAGTCGGCCTGGATCGGCAGCTCACGCCCGCCGCGGTCCACCAGCACCGCCAGGCGGATGCTGGCCGGACGGCCGTAGTCGAACAGTTCATTGATGACGGCGCGGATGGTGCGACCGGTGTAGAGCACGTCGTCAAGCAGCAGGATCTGGGCTTCGTTGACGTCGAAGGGCAGCCGCGTCTGCCCACCGGAGGCCAGTCCACGCTGAGCAAAGTCGTCGCGGTGCATGGCCGACGAGATCACGCCCGGCTCGCCCGGCAGCCCCAAGTCCCGTTGCAGCCGTTCGACCAGCCAGGCACCGCCGGAGGTCACGCCGACCAGCCGGGTCTGCGCATCGCACAGCCCGCGCACACCGCGCAGCAGTTCACGGTACAGCGCCTCCGCATCCAAAACCAGATTGCTCATTCGATCGTCCTCAAAAACTGTTCCAGGATGATGCAGGCCGACGCAGCATCGGCATCCTTGGCACCGGCCGCCAGCGCCTCGGTGGTGCTGTAGCGCTCGTCCACCTCATACACTGGCAGGCCGAAGCGGCCGCGCAGCTGACGTGCAAACTTCTGCGCCCGCAGCGTATTGTCGTGCGCTGCGCCATCCGGGTGAAAGGGAACGCCCACCACCAGCGCATCGGGCTGCCACTCGCGCAGCCGCTCGGCGATCTTGCTGAAGCGGGCATCGCCTTCGGCCTGGATGGAGCCCTGCGGCTGGGCGGTGCGCAGCAAGCGGCTGCCCACAGCCACGCCGGTGCGTTTGAGACCGAAATCGAGCGCCAGAAAGGTTTGCAATTCAGCAGGCACGGCCGTCATCTGTGCTGCCGTGTTCATGCCGATGCCGTTTCCGCACCAATGAGGTAAGCCACGGAACGCCGTGGAACCGGCTTCGCC
>JAYRLJ010000107.1:0-9082 GCA_041905305.1 Hylemonella sp.
TGATGCTGTGGCCAACGTCGTGCAGGATGTCGACCGCCAGCACGCGCACCTCGCCGGTGAGCGTGTCGATGGCCACTTCGGTGCAGGCCGCCCCATAAGAGAAATAGTAGAACGGCCGCCCTGTGAGCGTGGCCTTGTCGTAGTGGATCTTGGGCGTGCGGTAGAAACCATCGCTCCACAACTGCACCCGGTGCGCGTAGGCGGTGCGGACCACCTCGCGGAAGTCACGCGTCTGCCCCGCGGCATGCACCTGCCCGGCAACGAACTGCACCGCCTCGACAGCGCAGCCCGCCTGTCCGGCCACGAAAGCCGCCAGGTTCTCACGCACCCGCTGCGCCGCATACTGTGCCGCACGGCCATTGAGGTCGGTGCCGCTGGAGGCGGCCGTGGCACTGGCATTGGGCACGCGCGCCGTGTCGCTGGCCGTCACCAGCACCCAGTCGTAGGGCACGCCCAGGGCGTCGGCCACGATCTGGGCCACCTTGGTGTGCAGGCCCTGACCCATCTCGGTGCCACCATGGTTCACCAGCACGCTGCCGTCGTTGTACACATGCACCAGCGCGCCGGCCTGGTTGAACTGGGTGGCGGTGAAGCTGATGCCGAATTTCACCGGCGTGATCGCCAACCCTTTCTTCAACACCGTGTGCGCTGCGTTCCAGGCGGCCAACTCGGTACGCCGCTCGCGGTAGCGCGAGGTGTGCTCCAGCCGCTGCAGCAGCGGCTGCAGGATGTTGTCTTCCACCGTCATCTGGTAGTGGGTGGTGTCGCGCCGTCGCGCCGTCGCATCGCCGCCCGCAGGTGCAAGCACTTCGTCGCTGTACAGGTTGCGCAAACGCACATCCAGCGGGTCCAGCCCCAGGTGGCGCGCGATGTCGCCGAGGATGGTCTCGATGGCGATCACCCCTTGCGGTCCGCCGAAGCCGCGAAAGGCAGTGTGGCTTTGCGTGTTCGTCCTGCATCGGAAGCTGTCGATGCACACATCGCCGAGGAAGTAGGCGTTGTCGCAATGAAAGATGGCCCGGTCGGCCACCGGGCCGGACAGGTCAGCGCTGAAACCGCAGTTGGCCAGCATGGTGAGCTGCAACGCTGTCAGGCGCCCCTGGCCGTCGAAGCCGGCGGTGTAGTCGTAGGCAAAGGGGTGGCGCTTGCCGGTGATCATGAAGTCGTCGTCACGGTCCAGCCGCAGCTTGACCGGACGCCCGGTCTTGTGGGCTGCGAGCGCCGCCCAGACCGCCAGATGCCCGGCCTGCGTCTCCTTGCCACCGAAGCCACCACCCATGCGTCGGCACTCCACCCGCACGCGGTGGCTGTCCAGCCCCAGCGCATGCGCCACCCAGTGCTGCACCTCGCCCGGATGCTGTGTGCTGCTGTGGATCAGCCACTGCTGTTGCTCCTGGGGCACCGCGTAGGCGATCTGCCCTTCCAGGTAGAAGTGCTCCTGCCCACCCACCTCGAAGCTGCCGCTCAGGGTGTGCTCGGCGCGGGCCATGGCTCGCTCCGGGTCGCCGCGGCGCACCGTGACGGGCGGCAGCACATAGCTCTGCGCCGCATGTGCGGCGCGCACGTCCACTACGGCGGGCAGCGGCTCGATGTCGAGCTGCACGGCCCGCGCCGCGCGGCGCGCCTGCATGACGCTGTCGGCCACCACCAGGCCGATCGCCTGGCCCACATGCTGCACCATGTCGCGCGCGAAGATGGGCTCGTCGTGCGCGAAGGTTGCGAGCAGCGGATCGCCGGGAATGTCGGCGGCCAGCACCACCGCGCGCACGCCCGGCAGCGCACAGGCCGCCGTCACGTCCACGTCGCGCAAGCGGCCATGCGCCAGCGGCGACAGGATGGGCGCAGCATGCAGCGTGCCGTGCAACTCCGGCAGATCGTCCACGTAGGGCGCCAGGCCGAGAAGCTGGGCCTGTGCGCTCTCGTGCGCCAGCGACTGACCGCAGGCTGGGGTGCTGGGGTGCGCGCTCATGCGAGGGCCTCCAGGTGCACCGGCTCGCTGCCGTCGAACTCTGCCCAGTAACGCAGGAGCAGGCGACCCAGCATGGCGCGGCGGTAGTCGGCACTGGCGCGCAGATCCGACAGCGGCGTGAATTCCTGCGCCAGCACATCTGCGGCGGCCTCGAAGGTCGCACGCGCCCACGGGCGGCCCTGCAACGCGGCCTCGGTCTCTGTTGCGCGCACGGGCGTGGCCGCCACCCCGCCGGCACCAATGCGTGCCCGCGTGATGCTGCCCGCTTCAACCTGCAGGCTCACCGCCAGGCAGACGGCCGAGATGTCGTCGTCCTGGCGCTTGGACAGCTTGTAGACCCGCAAGTGCTCCGCCGCGGTGGGCAAAGGCACCTCGATGTGCGCGATGATCTCGTCTTCCGCCAGGACGCTGTGCCGATAGCCGGTGTAGAACGCATCCAGCGCCACCCGCCGGTCACCTCGTCGGCTGGCCAACACCAGCCGCGCATCCAACGCCAGCAGCAGGGGCATGCTGTCGCCAATCGGTGAGCCGTTGGCCACATTACCGCCCAAGGTGCCACTGGAGCGCACCGGCAGGCCGGCGAAGCGCTCGGCAAAACGCTGCAGTTGCGGCCGATCGGCCACCAACGCTGCGAAGGCGTCCTGCAAGGTGACGGCCGCGCCGATGGCACAGACGTTGGCGTCACGACGGATCTCGCGTAGTTCCGCAACACGGGTGACGTCAATCACCTGCGCATAGTCGCGGTGCTGCTTGGTGATCCACAAGCCCACATCGGTGCAGCCCGCCACCAGTTGCGCCTGCGGCCGCGCGGCACGCAGGCGCACCAGCGCCTCCAGCCGGGTCGGCGCAGCGTAGTCCGGCGCCGTGGCCGGCTCTTGATCCGGTGGCTCGATAGCGCGCAGCTGCGCCAGCACGGCCGCCTCGGCCACCGTGACACGCGGCAAGGCGCCCATGCCCTGCGCCGCATCCAGGATGGGGCGGTAGCCCGTGCAACGGCACAGGTTGCCCGACAGATCCGCCTGCGCCGTGGTACGGTCGACGGTCTCGCCCGCCAGAACCCGGTTCTGGTACATGCCGAACAGGCTCATCACAAAGCCGGGCGTGCAGAAACCACATTGGCTGCCATGGTGATCCAGCATGGCCTGCTGGCAGGGGTGCAGGGCGCCACCCGGGCCCGCCAGATCTTCAGCCGTCCATAGCGCCTGGCCGTGCGCCGAATGCGCGAGGCGGATGCAACTGTTGATCGCGCGGTAGCGCAAGCGCGCCGACCCATGGTCGTGCACGGCCTCGGCCAGTACCACGATACAGGCACCGCAGTCGCCCTCGCCGCAGCCTTCCTTGACCGCGGTGCAGCGCAGGTTCTCGCGCAGCACTTCCAGCAGCGTGCGGCTGGGCGGCACGTTGCTCAGGCTGACGGTTTCACCCCGTCGAACAAACTGCAGTCGGTTTTCCTTCATCTCCATCTCCGGACACACCCTGCCAAGCAAACCCCGTACCAGCATCGCCGATCACATACTAAGCTGTATGCAAAATTTGTATGCAAAACTTGGCACAGTTATAGCTTAAGCTTCATCCCCCGCACCCGCCACTCTCTGATATTGCAGGCTTCTTCCCCTATGAGCCACCCCGCCGTGAACGACGTTCCCCGCCTTGAACTTTCGGGCATCAGCAAAAGCTATCCCGGCGTTGTGGCCAATCAGGATGTGTCGCTGCTGGTGCGTCCCGGCCAGATTCATGCGTTGCTGGGCGAAAACGGTGCGGGCAAGTCCACGCTGATGAAGATCGTGTACGGCGCCGTGAAGCCGGACGCCGGCGAGATCCGCTACAACGGCGAGCCGGTGCGCATCCGCAACCCGCAGCAGGCCCGCGCGCTGGGCATCAGCATGGTGTTCCAGCACTTCAGCCTGTTCGATTCGCTGACCGTGGCAGAGAACGTCTGGATCGGGCTCGATCGCAGCCTGAGCCTGGCCGAGGTCACACGCCGCATCCGCGAGAAGGCTGGAGAGTACGGTCTGGACATCGACCCCGAACGCCCGGTGCACACGCTGGCCGTGGGTGAGATGCAGCGGGTGGAGATCATCCGCGCCCTGCTGGGCGAGCCACAGCTGCTGATCCTGGACGAACCGACTTCGGTGCTGACGCCACAGGCGGTGGAAAAGTTGTTCGAGGTGCTGCGTCAGCTCGCCGAGCGGGGCTGCAGCATCCTCTACATCAGCCACAAGCTGCACGAGATCCGCGCACTCTGCACCGCCTGCACGGTCTTGCGTGCCGGCCGGGTCAGCGGCGTGTGTGACCCGCGCCAGGAGAGCAACGCCTCGCTCAGTCGCCTGATGATCGGCGCCGAGCCGCCGACGCTGCAGCGCCAGGCGCCGCACACCGGGGCAGCCCAACTTGAGGTGCAGGCACTTAGCCTGCCGCGCCTCGACCCCTTCGGCACCGACCTCGACGAGATCAGCCTGCAGGTGCGGGCCGGCGAGATCGTGGGCATTGCCGGCGTCTCCGGCAACGGACAACGCGAGCTGCTGTACGCGCTGTCCGGCGAAGACCGTCGCGCGCCGCCCGGCAGCATCCGTGTCGCGGGCCAGGAAGCCGCGGCGCTGGACCCGATCGGTCGCCGCGCCCTGGGCTTGCACTTCGTGCCCGAGGAGCGGCTGGGCCGCGGTGCCGTACCCAGCCTGGACCTGGCGCACAACATGTTGCTCACGCGCGGCGAGGCGGTGGGCCGGATGGGCTGGATCCGCAGCCGCTCACTGGCGGCGCAGGCGGGCGCCATCGTGGCACGCCTGCAGGTCAAGGCGGCCGGCGTGCAGGCCGCGGCGCGCAGCCTGTCTGGCGGCAACCTGCAGAAGTTCATCGTCGGGCGCGAGATCGACGCCGCACCACGGCTGCTCATCGTCGCCCAGCCCACCTGGGGCGTCGACGTGGGGGCAGCGGCGCAGATTCATGCCGAACTGCTGGCGCTGCGCGATGCGGGCTGTGCCCTGCTGGTGGTGAGCGAGGAACTGGAAGAGCTGTTTGCGCTGTGCGACCGCCTGCACGTGATGGCGCGCGGGCGGCTCTCGCCGTCGCTGCCGATGAGCGAAGCCACGACGGAGCGCATCGGCGCCTGGATGAGCGGGCTGTGGCACTCCGAGGTGCAGCAGCACCTGCAAGACCTGGAGGCCGCGCATGCTGCAGCTTGAGCCGCGCCCCCAACCGTCGCCCCTCTGGCGCTGGGGCTCGCCGCTGCTAGCGCTGGCGCTGACGGTGCTGCTGGGCGTCGCCCTCTTCCTCGCACTGGGCAAGGACCCAATGCGCGGCCTGCAGATGTTCTTCTGGGAGCCGGTGAAATCCGGCTACGCGGTTGGCGAGCTGATGGTCAAGGCCACGCCGCTGCTGCTGATCGCGCTGGGCCTGGCCGTGTGCTTCCGCGCCAATGTCTGGAACATCGGTGCCGAGGGCCAGTTCGTGATCGGTGCGGTCTGTGCCGGTGGTGTGGCCCTGATGGCCGGCCCGGGCACCGGGCCGTGGATCGTGCTGCCCGTGCTGCTGGCGGGCGTGCTGGGCGGCATGCTCTGGGCCGGCATCACTGCGCTGCTGCGCGACCGCTTTCATGCCAACGAAATCCTGGTCAGCCTGATGCTGGTCTATGTGGCCATCCAGTTGCTGAGCTTCCTGGTGCACGGCCCCTGGAAAGACCCGGGCGGCTACAACTTCCCGCAGACCCGGACCTTCGATACCGTCACCCAGGTGCCGCGCCTGCTGCCAGGTTCTCGCATGAACGTCGGTCTGCTCCTGGCGCTGCTGGGTGCGGGGGTGCTGTGGGTGTTCCTGTTTCGCCTGCGCGCCGGTTTTGCGCTGCAGGTCGGGGGCCTGGCGCCAGCGGCCGCGCGCTACGCAGGCTTTTCCTCACGCAAGGCACTGTGGCTGGCCCTGCTGATGTCGGGCGGCACCGCCGGCCTGGCGGGCGCGCTGGAGGTGGCCGGCCCGATCGGCCAGCTCACGCCCTATGTGCCGGCCGGCTATGGCTTTGCCGCCATCATCGTGGCCTTTGTCGGACGGCTGCATCCATTGGGCATGGTGCTGTCGGCCGTCCTGATGAGCATGTTCTACATCGGCGGTGAACTGGCGCAGTCGCGCCTGGGGCTGCCCAAGTCCGTGACCGGGGTGTTCCAGGGTCTGCTGCTGTTCACGCTGCTGGTGTGCGACACCCTGGTCAACTACCGACTGCGCTGGAGGAGCCGCTGATGGAAGCCTACGCCCTGCTGCTGGCCGCCACGCTCAACGCCGGCACCGTGCTCGCGCTGGCGGCACTGGGCCTGCTGATCAACGAGAAAGCGGGTGTGATCAACCTCGGGGCCGAGGGCATGATGCTGTGCGCGGCGATTGCCGGCTTTGCCACGGTGGTGCACACCGGCAACGACTGGCTGGGCTTCGCCGCCGGCATGGGCGCCGGTGCCTTGCTGGCCGCCGCCTTCGGCTGGCTCGCGATCTGGCTCGGCACCAACCCCTACGCCACCGGCCTGGCGTTGAGCCTCTTCGGCGCCGGTTTCTCCGCCTTCGTGGGCATCGACTACGTCCAGGCCAAGCTGCCGGAACGCGTGCAATGGGTGGTGCCGGTGCTGGGCGACATCCCCTGGCTCGGCCCAGCCCTGTTCCGCCAGCACCCGCTCGTGTATGCCGCCATGCTGTTCACCATCGCCCTGGCCTGGTGGCTGCAACGCAGCCGCAGCGGCCTGATCCTGCGCGCCGTGGGTGAGTCACCGGAGTCGGCCCACGCCCTCGGCTACCCGGTGCGCCGTATTCGCTTTGCGGCCGTGCTTGCGGGCGGTGCGTTGTGCGGGCTGGCCGGCGCCTACCTGTCGGTGATCTACACCCCGCTGTGGGTGGAAGGCATGGTGGCCGGTAAAGGCTGGATCGCCCTGGCCCTGACCACCTTTGCCACCTGGCGCCCGGCCCGCGTCTTGCTCGGTGCTTACCTGTTCGGCGGCGTGACCATGCTGCAGTTCCATCTGCAGAGCATGGGGGTAGAGATGCCCAGCCAGTTCCTGGACATGCTGCCGTACCTGGCCACCGTGTTGGTGCTGGTGTTGATCTCGCGCAATCCGGGCTGGATCCGCGTGAACATGCCAGCCTCGCTGGGCAAACCTTTTTCCCCTGGTACCTGATCGTCAACTTTTCTCAACCCACTGGAGAGGACTTCCATGACCGACCTGCACAAACGCAAACTGATCACCGCCGCCGCGCTGAGCGCCATGGCGGCCACGGCCCTGGTGGGCTGCGGCAAGAAGGAGGAGCCCGCCCCCGCGGCAGCCGCCCCGGCCGCGGCACCGGCTCCCAAGGCCGCACCGCTGAAGATTGCCTTCGCCTACGTCGGCCCGGTAGGCGACGGCGGCTGGACGTTTGCCCACGACAACGCCCGCAAGGCGCTGGAAAAGGAATTCGGCGACAAGATCGTCACCAGCTTCGTGGAGAAGGTGCCCGAGAGCGCCGACGCCGAGCGTGTGATCCGCGACATGGCGGGCCAGGGCAACCAGCTTATCTTCGGCACCACCTTCGGCTACATGGAGCCCATGCTCAAGGTGGCGGCGGACTTCAAGAACGTGAAGTTCGAGCATGCCACCGGCTACAAGACCGCCGAGAACATGCGCACCTATGACAGCCGCACCTACGAAGGCGCCTACATGGCCGGCGTGATCGCAGGCAAGATGACCAAGAGCAACACGCTGGGCGTGGTGGGCTCGATCCCGATCCCCGAGGTGATCCGCAACATCAACAGCTTCACGCTGGGTGCGCAGTCAGTCAACCCGAAGGTCAAGACCAAGGTGGTGTGGGTCGGCGAATGGTTCAACCCGCCGAAGGAAACGGATGCTGCCACCGCCCTCATCAACGGCGGTGCCGATGTGCTGATGCAGAACACCGACTCCTCGGCCGTACTGCAGACTGCCGAGAAGATGGGCAAGCGCGCCTTCGGCTGGGACAGCGACATGACCGCCTACGGCCCCAAGGCCCACCTTGGTTCGGCCGTCATCAACTGGGCGCCCTACTACATCAAGGCCACCCGTGACGCGCTGGAAGGCAAATGGGCCACTGGCGCCGCTTGGTGGGGCGTGAAGGAAGGTGCGATCGACATCGTGTCATTGGCCGCCGACGTGCCGGAGGACGCGAAGAAGCGCGTCGACGAAGTCAAGGCCGGCCTGAAGGACGGCAGCTTCGTGATCTGGAAGGGCCCGATCGTCGGCCAGGACGGCAAGGAAGTGCTGAAGAAGGACGAAGTCGCCGACGACAAGTTCCTCGGCGGCATCAACTTCTACGTCAAGGGCGTCGAAGGCAAGATCCCGGGCGGCAAGTAAGCCCCAGGATCGTCAGACAAGGGGCTGCCGTGGCAGCCCCTTGTTGTTTGAAGCAAGCTCAGGAGGAGAAACGATGGACGCGACACTGGCTGAACTGCTGCAGCGCATGCCCAAGGCGGAACTGCACGTCCACATCGAAGGAACGCTGGAGCCCGAGCTGATTTTCCAGCTCGCGCAGCGCAACGGCGTGGCGCTGCCCTATGCCGACGAGGCGGCGCTGCGCGCTGCTTACGCCTTCACCAACCTGCAAAGCTTCCTCGACCTGTACTACGCGGGCGCCAGCGTGCTGTTGAAGGAAGAGGACTTCTACGACATGGCCTGGGCCTACTTCGAGAAGGCTCGGGCGGACGGTGTGGTACGGGCCGAGCTGTTCTTCGACCCTCAGACGCACACTGCGCGCGGCGTACCCATGGGCACCGTGATCGAGGGTCTCAGCCGAGCCTGCTCGGATGCCCGGTCGCAGCTCGGCATCAGCGCTGCCCTGATCCTGTGCTTCCTGCGACACCTGAGCGAGGATGAGGCCTTCGCCACGCTGGAGGCAGCGCTGCCCTGGCGCGAGCATTTCATCGGCGTGGGCCTGGATTCGAGCGAGTTAGGTCACCCACCGGAGAGGTTCGCCCGCGTCTTTGCGCGCTGCCGTGAACTGGGCCTGCACTGCGTGGCGCATGCGGGCGAGGAAGGGCCACCGGCCTATGTCTGGAGTGCGCTGGACGTGTTGCAGGTCGAACGCATCGACCACGGCGTGCAGTCCACACAGGATCCGGCTCTCATGCAACGCCTG
>JAYRLJ010000499.1:0-1735 GCA_041905305.1 Hylemonella sp.
TATGACTTCTTGCCAGATCTTCTGCTCCCAAATCGCCTGGATATCCCGGGCAATCTGCAGCTTAGATGATTACGCTCTAAACACCTTGAAAGGGATGGGACTAAGACCTGACGGGTCGGGAGCAAGACCGAAATAGTCTCAATGTGCCCGGCTTGGCGGTGGCGCGAACGGCTCAATCGAGGACGGAACCGTTCTCCTGGGCCAGTCGCAGGTACTCCGACAACGGGCGCACCGCCCGGAAATACCGGTCCCGCATCGCGGGCTGTTTGTTCGGGCCGACGATGGATGCGAGGTCGGACAGCTTGATCTCGCCCAGCTGGGGCATGCCGATCCCCAAGTCGATCAGGCCATGGGCCGTATCGCCGTCTGCGGAATCGAGCGAAGTCAGCAGCCAGGTGGCGTGTGCGTCCGGCGTGAACAGCCGCACCACGGGCAGCGGGTCGATGGCCCGGCCAGCGGCGCGGGCCTGGCCGTGTTCCAGCAACAGCCTGCGCTCGTCCTCGGTGATGAGCTGGTTCATGGGCGTCCCCTCATTCACACAAAAGCGCCGAAGCGTGAAAGCGCAAAACCGCATCGGCGGGTTTGAGAAAAGGCACTGATGCGGCTTTGCGCTTCTGTGAGAAGCCACAGATACGGGTTTCCGTAAAAGCACGAAAGCGGCAGGCGGGCATGGTTGAACACTATAGATTGTAGTCCTATAGGGCGCAATCGGATGTCATCTTGGATTTTGGGGAGATCCAGGGTTGGCAGCGAAACATACATTGTCGGAGGCACTAAAGACCATCAGGAAGGCGCGTGGTTTGAGCCAGGAAGCGTTTTCCGACGTATCCAGCCGCACCTACATGAGTACGCTGGAGCGCGACCTTAAAAGTCCGACCCTGAACAAGCTCGCCGAGCTGTGCGAGGTCATGGAGGTGCACCCGCTCACGCTGCTGACGCTGGCCTATGCCGGCGACGACCTGCAGCAGGTTGATCAGCTTCTGGTGCAGGTGCGCCAGGAGTTGGAGACTGTGGCGAAGAAGAGTGACACGCCATAGCGTGCGACCGCGCTGGCGTGGCCGATCCGGCTCAGCCGGTTCGGGGTATCGAGGGGCGCCAAGCCTGCGCGGCGGGGATAGCCCACAGGGCTTTCCCCTGGAGGCAAGCGAAGCGCGCAGCGCCGCAGGCGCGAAGGCG
This sequence comes from Hylemonella sp., assembly GCA_041905305.1. Taxonomy (GTDB): domain Bacteria; phylum Pseudomonadota; class Gammaproteobacteria; order Burkholderiales; family Burkholderiaceae_C; genus Hylemonella. Next base: position 1,177 of record JAYRLJ010000499.1, read on the forward strand.
TGAGGGATTGAAGCCGGATGGCCGTGACGGCGAAGTCGGCACGGGGCGCAGCCCGCAAAGCCTGGCGGTGCAAGGCACCGACACGCCCGGCCATTCTTGCGGCCGAAGACTGCAACGTGCGGGAAGCAACTCGACACGGCGCAGCCCAGGCGATGGTGTCGACTCCTTGAAGTGCCGCGAGTGCGGCACAGCGCCCCACCGCAATGGGTGGGGCGCGGCGGCCGGCAGGCCGCCGGCGGCGTGCTGCGCGACCAGATCAGGTCGTGCGTACCGTCCTCGCCTTCGATCAGGCGGGCGTAGACCGTGGCCGGGAACGAAGGATCGTCAAGGGTCACGGAGATGTACTCCCGCCCGGCCTCGCTGGTCTTCTTCCACGCCGCGCCGATGTCGTGGCTGGCGGCCTGGACGCGGAAGTTGGGAGCCTTCTCGTTGTCGCCCTTGTCGTTGGGCACCAGCTTGACCTTGACGTTGAGCGTCAGGGTGCGAAGCGTGCCGGTGAAGCCGTCTTTGTCTGCGGTGAAGCTGCCGATGTTGGCCATGATGGATCTCCTTTTGGTGA
>JAYRLJ010000108.1:0-9027 GCA_041905305.1 Hylemonella sp.
CATGTCGCAGCCCGGGGATTACCCCGTCCATGAGAAAATGTCGGCTCTTCCACTTGGAACGGGCCCGTCCGGCCCTCAAGCAGCATGACCTCTTCGCTTCCCAGCGCTGATCGGGCCTATACCCTCAGCGACTTCGACTTCCACCTTCCGCCTGAACTGATCGCCCAACACCCTGTGGCCGAGCGCAGCGCCTCGCGCCTGCTGGACGGCCGCAGTGCGCAGGCGATCGACCGCACCTTCCGTGACCTGCCCGCGCTGCTGCAACCCGGCGACCTGCTGGTCTTCAACGACACCCAGGTGGTGAAGGCACGTCTGTTCGGCGAGAAGCCCTCTGGCGGCAAGCTGGAACTGCTGGTGGAACGCGTGCTCCCAGGTTTTGAGGTGGCGGCGCACATGAAGGTCAGCAAGAAGCCACCGGTGGGCACCGTGCTGCAGATGACCGGCGGCTTCACCGCCGAACTGCTGGGCCGCTGGCCCGACGAGCACGGGCAGCTGTTCCACCTGCGCTTCAGCGACGAGCCGCATGCCCTGATGGAGGCGCATGGCCACGTGCCGTTGCCGCCGTACATCGAGCACGCGGACACGGCCGAGGATGCGTCGCGCTACCAGACGGTGTTCGCCGCCAAACCCGGGGCCGCAGCCGCCCCGACAGCCGCGCTGCACTTCGACGCAGGGGTTCTGGCCGCGCTCGATGCGCGGGGTGTGCAGCGCGCCAACGTCACCCTGCACGTGGGTGCCGGCACCTTCTCGCCGGTCAAGACGGAAAACCTGGCCGAACACCGCATGCACAGCGAGTGGTACGAGGTGCCGCCCGCCACGCAGCAGGCGATTGCCGAAACGAAGGCGCGCGGCGGCCGCATCGTGGCCGTGGGCACCACCACCGTGCGCACGCTGGAATCGTGGGCCAAGTCGGGCCAGGCCAGCGGCGACACCAGCATCTTCATCACCCCGGGTTTCAAGTTCCAGGTGGTGGATGTGCTGATCACCAACTTCCACCTGCCCAAGTCCACCCTGATGATGCTGGTCAGCGCCTTTGCCGGCTACGAGCACATCATGGCGCTGTACCAGCACGCCATCGCGCAGCGCTATCGCTTCTTCAGTTATGGCGATGCGATGCTGCTGCAACGCCTCGGGCACAACTAGCCGGGCGCACGGTTCAATCCGCGCGACGGCAGGCTTGCGCATGGTGCGCAAAGTGATCCGCCATGAAACTCGCGATGAAGTAGTAGCTGTGGTCGTAGCCTGCATGGCGACGTAGCGTCAGCGGGTAGCCGGCCGCATCACAGGCCTGTTGCAGCAGCTCGGGGCGCAGCTGCGGGGCCAAGAACTCATCCGCCTCGCCCTGGTCCACCAACAGGGGCAGGCACTCGGGCGCGCTGGCCATCAGCGCCACCGCGTCCCATTCCTGCCACATGGCACGGTCCTCGCCCAGGTAGGCGGTGAACGCCTTCTGACCCCAAGGCACCTGGCTGGGTGCGACGATGGGGGCAAAGGCCGAAACGCTGCGGTAGCGGCCAGGGTGGCGCAGTGCGGTGACCAGCGCGCCATGGCCGCCCATGCTGTGGCCGAAGATGCCCCGCACCTCGGTGGCGGGGAAGTGCTGCTCGATGAGTGCGGGCAGCTCCTGGGCCACATAGTCCTGCATGCGGAAGTGCTGCGCCCACGGGTCTTGCGTGGCATTCAGGTAGAAGCCCGCGCCCTGGCCGAGGTCGTAGCCCTCGTCGTTGGGCACACCGGGTCCGCGCGGGCTGGTGTCGGGCGCAACGACGATGAAGCCATGGCGTGCCGCGTGCTCCTGTGCACCGGCCTTGGTGATGAAGTTCTGCTCGTTGCAGGTCAGGCCCGAAAGCCAGTAGAGCACGGGGCAGCGCTCGCCCGCTGCCGCCGCCGGCGGCAGGTACAGGCCGAACTTCATGTCGCAGCCCAGCGTGGTGGACGTGTGGCTCCAGACTTCCTGCCGGCCGCCGAAGCTGGCGTGGCACTCAACGCGGTTCATGGCGCAGGTTCCCTCAGAAATGGATCACGGTGCGGATGGACTTGCCTTCGTGCATCAGGTCGAAGGCTTCGTTGATGTCCTGCAGGCCACGCGTGTGGGTGACAAAGGGCGCGAGCTGGATGTCGCCTTTCATGGCGTCCTCCACCATGCCCGGCAGCTGGCTTCGGCCCTTGACGCCGCCAAACGCCGTGCCCAGCCAGCGCCGGCCTGTGACCAGCTGGAACGGGCGGGTGCTGATCTCCTGCCCCGCGCCCGCCACACCGATGATGACGCTTTGGCCCCAACCGCGGTGCGCGCACTCCAGCGCGGCACGCATGACGTTGACGTTGCCGATGCATTCAAACGAGTGGTCCACACCCCAGGTGGTCATCTCCACGATGACCTGCTGGATCGGCTTGTCGTAGTCCTTGGGGTTGATGCAGTCGGTGGCACCAAAGACCTTGGCCAGCTCGAACTTGGCGGGGTTGGTGTCGATGGCGATGATGCGCCCCGCCTTGGCCAGCTTGGCGCCCTGGATCACCGCCAGGCCGATGCCGCCCAGGCCGAACACGGCCACGCTGTCGCCAGGCTGCACCTTGGCGGTATTCTTCACCGCGCCCAGGCCGGTGGTGACACCGCAACCCAGCAGGCAGACCTGCTCGGGGTTGGCCGCGGGGTTGATCTTGGCCAGCGAGACCTCGGCCACCACGGTGTATTCGCTGAAGGTGGAGCAGCCCATGTAGTGGTAGATCGGCTGACCGTTGTAGGAAAAGCGTGTGGTGCCGTCGGGCATCACGCCCTTGCCCTGGGTGGCGCGCACGGCCACACAGAGGTTGGTCTTGCCGCTCTTGCAGAACAGGCATTCGCCGCATTCGGCGGTGTAGAGCGGGATCACGTGGTCGCCCGGTTTCACACTCGTCACCCCCTCACCCACTTCCACCACGATGCCCGCACCCTCATGGCCCAGCACGGCAGGGAAGATGCCTTCGGGGTCATCACCGCTCAAGGTGAAAGCGTCGGTGTGGCAGACGCCGGTGTGGGTGATCTTCACCAGGACCTCGCCCTTCTTCGGCGGAGCGACGTCGATCTCGACGATCTGCAGGGGTTGGCCGGCAGCAAAGGCAACGGCGGCGCGGGATTTCATGGGATGACTCCTTCTTGGACGGGGGCGAGAAACTCGCAAGGGGACGCGCAGCAGTGTGCGCATGGCCCGGATTTTCGGCCAGATGAGGGACGGGCGCCCGGACGGCGAACGATAACCCCGCACTACTGCCCTGCATCTGGACAGCAAAAAGCCCGGCGAACCGGGCTTTGCGTCGGCGTGCAGCGCAGCGAGCGCCGATTACTCGGCCTTGATGCCGGCGTGGGCCGTCACGCGCGTCCAGCGCACCAGCTCGGAGCGCATGAAGTCGGTGGCCTGATCCGGCGTGGCGTAGATGATGTCAAAGCCCATGCCCTCGAGCTTGGCCTTCATCTCCGGCTGCTTGAGCACCTTGGTGTAGGCGGCGTGCAGGGTCTTGACCACAGCCGGCGGCGTGGCGGCCGGTGCGTACAGGGCAAACCAGTTCGCCACTTCAGCGCCGGCATAGCCGGACTCGATCAGCGTGGGTGTCTGCGGCAGGTCGCGGTGGCGCTGCTTGGCCGCCACGGCCAGCACGCGGATGCGCCCCTGCTTGATGAAGGGCAGCGCGTTCTGCAGCGGGCTGAACATGTAGTCGAGTTGGCCGCCCACCAGGTCGTTCATGGCCTGCGACTGGCCCTTGTAGGGCACGTGGTTGCTGCTGGTGCCGGCCATCTGGTTGAAGTACTCGGCCGTCAGGTGCTGCGAGCTGCCGGTGCCGGCGGAGCCGTAGTTGAGCGCACCGGGCTTGCTGCGCGCCAGTTCGACGAATTCCTTGACGTTGGCCGCCTTGACGTTGTTGTTGACCACCAGCGCCACGTCGGTCTGGCCGACCAGGGCGACGGTCTGGAAGTCACGCAGCAGGTCGTAAGGCAGCTTGCGGTAGACCGCCACATTGGTGGCTATGGTGTTGGGCGAGAACAGCAGGGTGTAGCCGTCGGCCTTGGCCTTGGCCACGTACTCGACGCCGATGTTGCCGCCCGCGCCGGTCTTGTTCTCGACCACGATGGACTGGCCCAGCAACTCGCCCACCTTCTGTCCGACGGTGCGCGCCAGGACATCGGTGCCGCCCCCAGCCGAGACCGGCACCACCAGCTGGATGGGGCGTTGCGGGAAGGTCTGTGCCATGGCGCTGCAGACTAGCAACGACGCCAGCGACGCACCGGACAAGATACGTTGAAGCAAGCCCATGATGTCTCCTAGGATGATTTTTGAAATGGCTCTAAGATGATGATAACTACACATAGTATTTCTGCAAACTAGGAGACACCCTGACATGCCGCAGACCGCCAACCCCGCACTGATCGACGACCTGGTCGTCGCCAACCACATCCTGGTCAACGAAGGCGTGCTCGACGGCTTCGGCCACATCAGCGTGCGCCATGACCACGATCCCGGTCGCTTCCTGATTGCGCGCAGCATGGCGCCGGCCCTGGTCACGGCCGACGACATCCTGGTCTGCGACCTCGACGGCGAAGTACACGACGACCAGGGCCGCAAGACCTATGTCGAGCGCTACATCCACAGCGAGATCTACCGCGTCCGCCCGGACGTGACGGCCATCATCCACAGCCACTCGCCGGCCGTCATCCCCTTCGGCGTCACCGGCGCGCGCCTGCGTCCGATCTGCCACATGAGCGGCTTTCTCGGCGCCAAGGTGCCGGTGTTCGAGATCCGGCACGCCGCCGGCGAGGCGACCGACCTGCTGATCCGCAACCAGGCGCTGGGCAAGGCCTTGGCCGCGCAACTGGGCCAGTCGGCCGTGGCCCTGTTGCGCGGCCATGGCAACGTGGTCACCGGCAACTCCATCCAGCAGGTGGTGTTCCGCGCCATCTACACGGAAAACAACGCCCGCCTGCAGAGCGAGGCCATGCGCCTGGGAGAGATCAATTTCCTCACCCCGGAAGAAGCCCAGGCCACCTCCGACATGAACGACCAGCACCTGGGCCGTCCCTGGGAGATGTGGAAGCGCCGCGCGCAGGCGGGCCGGTAGCCACGCGCCCTGTGCGGCAGGCGCCTCCTACAATCGGCGCCTCATCATGCTGAAATTCGAACTCCTCAAGACCGAAGGCATGGCCCGCCGCGGCCGCCTCACGCTCAACCACGGCGTGGTCGAGACCCCCATCTTCATGCCGGTGGGCACCTACGGCACCGTCAAGGGCATCATGCCGCGCTCGCTGGAAGACATGGGCGCGCAGATCATCCTGGGCAACACCTTCCACCTGTGGATGCGTCCGGGCCTGGACGTGATGAAGTCCTTCGGCGGTCTGCACCAGTTCGAAAACTGGCACAAACCCATCCTGACCGACTCGGGTGGCTTTCAGGTCTGGAGCCTGGGCGAGATGCGCAAGATCAGTGAGGAAGGCGTGAAGTTCGCTTCGCCCGTCAACGGCGACAAGCTCTTCCTCACGCCGGAAGGTTCGATGCAGATCCAGACCGTGCTGAACAGCGACATCGTGATGCAATTCGACGAGTGCACACCGTATGTGTCGCTCGACCCCAAGACCAAGGGGCAGCTGACCACGGAACGCGAAGCCCGTGTCTCCATGGAACTGAGCCTGCGCTGGGCCAAGCGCTGCAAGGCCGAGTTCGAGCGGCTGGAAAACCCCAACGCCCTGTTCGGCATCGTGCAGGGCGGCATGTATGAGAACCTGCGCGACGAATCGCTGGCCGCGCTGGAAGAGCTCGACTTCCCGGGCCTGGCGGTCGGCGGCGTGAGCGTGGGCGAGCCCAAGGAAGACATGCAGCGCCTGATGCGCCACTGCGGCCCGAGCCTGCCCGCGCACAAGCCGCACTACCTGATGGGTGTGGGCACACCGGAAGACCTGGTGTACGGCGTGCAGCACGGCTTCGACATGTTCGACTGCGTCATGCCCACGCGCAACGCGCGCAACGGCCACCTGTTCACCCGCTTTGGCGACCTGAAGATCCGCAACGCACGCCACAAGAGCGATGCGCGCCCCCTGGACGAGACCTGCACCTGCTACGCCTGCGCCGGCAACTCCGGTGTGCCGTATGCCCAGGGCGGACGCGACGGCTTTTCCCGCGCCTACCTGCACCACCTGGACCGCTGCGGCGAAATGCTCGGCCCCATGCTGACCACGGTGCACAACCTGCACTACTACCTGAACCTGATGCGCGAGGTGCGCGCCGCACTCGATGCCGGCACCTTTGCGGCCTTCGTCGCGCAGTTCCACGCGGACAGAACGCGAGGCGTCTAGCCCCCTGAGGCGCTGCGCGCCTTCCCCCGCTCATCCTTCGGTGGCGGGGGACGCACCCGGCAGCCGGGCAAAGCCCGTTCTGCGGGTGCCCCCACTGAAAACCCGCGCTCCGGACGTTGTTCCGGTTGTTTTACCCGAGCCTTACTGCACGTGCGCGCGAAGGTACCAGGCAAACACGGCCAGTAGCAGCACAGCCAGGATGCCGCCGTACCAGCCCCAGGGCGCCTTCTTCTCGGCGTAGGGGTCGGTCAGTGCGCGTTCGGCGTTGGGCGGCAGTTGCGCCACTTGCGTCAGTGACGTACCGAAGGGGATGTTGATGCGCGCGCGGGCGTTGATGGCCCAGCCATTGGCATCCAGGATGGGGCCGAGGTTGCGGCTGCGCAGCTTGAACCAGGCCAGCAGCACCGCCGGGCCGGAGACAATCAACAGCAAGCCGGCCAAGGCCAGCGGCAGCTGCCACCAGGCCAGCGCAAACAGGCCGGTGAGCACCGAGGCCACCGCGGTGCCGATGGCCCCCACCGCCAGCCCCAAGGCCGCAAAGATACCGGCGAACTTGCCGACGTCGAACGGCGGCGGTGCCACCGGGGCCGGTGCCACCGGGGCCGGTGCCGCCGCGGCCACCTTCTTGCCACCTTCCAGCACCGCCACGGTCATCTTCTCTTCCGAGGCGCGCGCCTTGTTGGCCGCCATCTTCTGCAGCTGCTCTGCCACGAAGCGCGCCAGCCGCTTGTACGGTGCCCAGAAGGCCTGGCGCAGGCTGATCGGGTGGTCGACGATCTTGGTGATGGTGGCATTCCAGTCGCGGCCCTGCCGGTCGTAGAACACGCCGTTGCGGCCCACCATCAGCTGGTCCGCGTCGCCCGCGGTGAAGGCGGCGGCAACGCTCAGCGTCTCGCCACCGCGTACGCAGTCGCAATACACCAGGCAGATGCGCGACAGCGTGGCCAGCGCCGCATGGCGGCCGGCATCGTTCACCGCCACGCACAACTCGGCGGAGCGGCCGTCCAGGTACAGCGTGCCCACCTGGAAGGTGGCCTTGCCCTGCCGGGTGTAGAAGTCGCGGAACGCGACGAAGTTGTTGGCCAACGGCAGCAGGTCGCGCACGTAGTGGGCCAGCTTCTCCAGCTGGCGCACGCCGTCGCCTTCGGCGGCCGGGTCGGGTTTGGCGGTCAGCCAGTCGGCATAAGGGGCCAGCTTCTCCTTCAACTGCTGCCAGTCGGCTTCGCTCAGGGCGTCGCGCTGGCCCAGCAGCGGGGTGACTGCGGCGTCACGCAGCGCGTGGAGGCGCGCCGCCCAGGCCGGGTTGAGGCCGGTGGTCAGCGGCAGCGCAGCCCCGGCTTGCACATGCGCCAGTGGCAGGGCGGCAATGCTGTCCGCCCCGTTGGTGAGCGTGCCGCCGCCCAGGGCCGCCAACGTGTCGTCGGTGGCGTTGAGCGCGGCACCGGCGCGCGTGTCGAAGGCCGCCAGCCGGCAGCGCACAAACCAGTCCTCCACCTTTTCGGCCACCGCCGCCAGCGCGGCATGCGCTGCTTCGGTGGCGTCGCCCAGCGGGCGGGCCTGCGCGCCCGCCGCCTGCCAGGCCGCCAGTGCCCGCTCGGCTTGGCGCGTCTGCGCCAGACGGGCGGCGTCCACCGTCACCATGCCGTCGTGGCCGCCGATGTCGGCCAGCAGTTCGCGCGCGGCTTGCGCAATCGCCAGGCCTTCTTCATCGTCATCACGGATCGCGGCCAGCGGCACGCCGGGCAGCTGCTGCGCCAGCACGTCCACGTCCTTCAGCCGGGCGCCGGCCCAACGGACGGCGGCGATCAGCTCCGGCGGGCGGATCTGGCCATCGGCATCGCTGTCCACGAAGGCCAGCGTGCGGGCGTCGAACTCAATGCCCTTGACCGGGCACGACAAGGCCACCCAGAGCTTCTGGTCCAGCTGGTCGATGGCCAGCAACTCGGCCGCCGTATCGAGCCGCACCTGGTCGAAGCCGCCCGCACGGAAAAAACGCCAGGGGAAGGAAACAGTGGTCATGGTGGCGTGGCTCCTGTACTGAAAAAGGATGACTTCATCTTAACGGCGCCTGCACGCAGGACGGCCTGCGCCGCCCTGTAACGCCTGTAACAGCCGACGCCGCCCTCAGGACGACGAGACGCGCAACTGCTGCAGCACGTGTTCGCTCATGCCGCGGGCCAGCTCCTGTTCACCGACAAACACCGTGCCCAGGGACTCGGCGCGCAACAGGTCTGCCTCTTCGTCGTTGTGGCTGCGCAGCACCACGGCAATGCCCGGGTTGAGGGTGCGCGCCACTTCCACCATGCGGCGCACGTCCACGGTGTCGGCAATGGCGATCACCAGCATGGCGGCGCGCGCCACATGGGCCTGGATCAACACCTCGGGCGTCTGCGCGTCGCCACTGACGGCCGGAATGCCGTCCTTGCGCAGGGCATCGACGATCTCGCGGTTCTGCTCGGCCACGACATACGGAATGTGCTCGCTGCGCAACGCCTGGGCAATGCGCCGGCCCACGCGGCCATAGCCCACCAGCACCACCTGCTTGCTCAGCAGCTTGGGATCGGTGCTCATGGGCAGCTCGGCCAGCGGGTCGTCGCGCTGCTCCAGCCGGCGCGCCAGTTCCGAGCGCGCCAGAATCCAGCGCCGCAGCGGCTCGATGGCGGAGAACAGCGCCGAGTTGGCGGCAATGGAGATCAGCGCCCCGGCCAGCA
>JAYRLJ010000109.1:0-9006 GCA_041905305.1 Hylemonella sp.
CGGTTGGAAAACGTGCGCGGTGTCGGCTCGGTCACGCTGGTGGGCGCCACCAAGCGCGAGATCAACCTCTACCTGAAGCCGGCCGCGCTGGAGGCCTACGGCATCACGCCCGACCAGGTGGTGGCCGCCGTCAAGAGCGAGAACCAGGACCTGCCGGCCGGTGCCGTGCGTTCGTCCACCCAGGAGCTCACGGTGCAGGTGGATGCGCGCATGCAGCGGCCGGAGGACTTCGCCCGCATCATCGTGGCGCGCAAGGGCACGGCAGCGATCCGCCTCGGCCAGGTGGCCACGGTGCAGGACGGCGCGCAGGAGCTGGAGACGCTGGCGCTCTACAACGGCCAGCGCACACTGCTGGCCTCGGTACAGAAAGCGCAGGACGAGAACACCATTGCCGTGATCGACGGCCTGACGCGGGCCGTGGCCGAGCTGCAGCCGCAGCTGCCCCCTGGCGTGCGGCTGGAGCCGATCACCGACGGCTCGCGGCCGATCCGCGTCGCGGTGGACAACGTGCGGCGCACCCTGATCGAAGGCGCCATCCTGACGGTGCTGATCGTCTTCCTGTTCCTCAATTCCTGGCGCTCCACCGTCATCACGGGCCTGACGCTGCCGATTGCCCTGATCGGCACCTTCCTCTTCATGCACATGTTCGGCTTCACCATCAACATGATCACGCTCATGGCGCTGTCGCTGTGCGTGGGCCTGCTGATCGACGACGCCATCGTGGTGCGCGAGAACATCGTGCGCCATGTGCAGATGGGCAAGACGCCCTATCAGGCCTCGCTCGACGGCACGCAGGAAATCGGCCTGGCGGTGCTGGCTACCACCTTCTCCATCGTCGCTGTGTTCCTGCCGATCGGCTTCATGGGCGGCATCATCGGCAAGTTCTTCCACGAGTTCGGCATCACCATCGTGGCGGCGGTGCTGATCTCGATGTTCGTCAGCTTCACGCTCGACCCCATGCTGTCGTCGATCTGGCACGACCCGAGCATCGATACCCACGGGCAGCCGCAAGAGCCGGTGACCCTCTATGACAAGACCATCGGCCGCGTCACCGGCTGGTTCGACCATGCCACCGACAGCCTGGCCGAAGGCTACCAGGGCATCCTGCGCTGGTCGCTGGCGCACAAGCTGGCCACGCTGGGGCTGGCGCTGGCGGTGTTCGTCACCAGCATCGTGATGGTGCCGTTGCTGGGCACCGAGTTCGTGCCCAAAGCTGACTTCTCAGAGACCAGTGTCAACTTCTACACCCCGGTGGGCTCCTCGCTGGAGGTGACCGAGGCCAAGGCACGCCAGGTGCAGGACATCCTGCGCGAGTTCCCGGAAGTGAAGTACACCCTGGCCACGCTCAACACCGGCAATGCACAGGGCAAGAACTACGCCAGCATCTACGTGCGGCTGGTCGACCGCCACGCGCGCACGCGCAATGCGGACCAGATGTCGGCTGCGCTGCGCGAGCGGCTGCGCCAGGTGCCGGGCATCACCGTCACCCATGCTGGCCTGCTCGACCCGGTGGGCGGGCAGAAACAGATCGAGTTCTCGCTGCAAGGCAGTGATCTGCAGGAACTGGAGCGCCTGACCGTGCTGGTGCTGGAGCGCCTGCGCGACATTCCCGGCCTGGTGGACCTGGACTCCAGCCTCAAGCCCAACAAACCGACCATTGGGGTCGACATTCAGCGCGATGCCTCGTCCGACCTCGGGCTGAACGTCAACCAGATTGCCGGCGCGCTGCGCACGCTGGTGGCCGGCCAGACGGTGGGCAACTGGCGTGCCAGCGATGACCAGACCTACGACGTCAATGTGCGCCTGGCGCCGGAGGCGCGCAACACCCTGGCCGACCTGGAACGCCTGCCCTTCGCGCTGGGTTCAAATGCTGATGGCAGCTCGCGCGTGGTACGCCTGAACCAGGTGGCCACGCTGCACGAGAGCACCGGCGCCAACCAGATCAACCGGCGCGACCTGACCCGCGAGGTGGCGATCAACGGCAACGTCTACAACCGCTCGGGCGGCGAGGTGTCGAACGACATCCGCAAGGCGCTCGACGGCGTCAGCTTCCCGCCCGGCTACCGCTACTCGTTCAGCGGCTCCACCAAGAACATGGCCGAATCCTTCGGCTACGCCGTCTCGGCCCTTGCCATGGCCATCATCTTCATCTACATGATCCTGGCCAGCCAGTTCAAGAGCTTCTTCCAGCCGCTGGCGCTGATGACCTCGCTGCCGCTCACGCTCATCGGCGTGGTGCTGGCGCTGCTCATGTTCGGCTCGGCGCTCTCGATGTTCTCCATCATCGGCATCGTCATGCTCATGGGCCTGGTGACCAAGAACGCCATCCTGCTGGTGGACTTTGCCATCCGCGCGCGCGAGGAAGGCATGGAACGCGCCGACGCCCTGCTGCTGGCGGCCCGGGTACGGCTGCGCCCCATCCTGATGACCACGCTGGCCATGATCTTCGGCATGGTGCCGCTGGCCTTTGCCCTGACCGAAGGGTCGGAGCAGCGTGCGCCGATGGGCCAGGCCGTGATCGGCGGCGTCATCACGTCTTCGCTGCTGACCCTGGTGGTGGTGCCCGTGGTCTACTGCTACATGGATGACTTTAGTCAGTGGTTGCGTCGGCGCTGGGGCGCGAAACCCTAGAAACACCCCCGGCCCGGTAAAATTTTTCAGGATGATCTAGAATACCCCGTGGAGTATATGAAATGAACTTCGAACAAGCCCGCTTCAACATGATCGAGCAGCAGATCCGCCCCTGGAACGTGCTCGACGCCGAGGTGCTCGATCTGCTGGCGCAGGTCAAGCGCGAGGACTTCGTGCCGCCGGCGCACAAGGCCCTGGCCTTTGCCGACATGGAGCTGCCGTTGCGCGCCGGTGGCGAGGCTGGACAATGCATGCTGGCGCCCAAGGTGGAAGCGCGCATGCTGCAGGACCTGGCCTTGCGCAAGCACGAGAAAGTACTGGAGATCGGTACCGGCTCTGGCTACATGGCCGCTCTGCTGGCCCAGCAGGCCCAGCGCGTGATCTCGCTGGAGATCGAGCCTGAGCTCGCGACCCTGGCCCGCGCCAACCTGCAGAAGGCCGGCGTCCACAACGTCGACGTCCGCCAGGCCGACGGCGCCAAGGGTGTGCCGGTCGAAGGCCCGTTCGACGCCATCGTGCTCAGCGGCTCGGTGGCCGAGGTGCCGCACAAGCTGTTGGAGCAGCTCAAGACCGGCGGCCGCCTGATCGCCATCGTCGGCGACCAGCCGGTGATGCGCGCCACCCTGATCACCCGCACCAGCACGGTTGAATACCAGACCAGCCAGGGCTGGGATACGGTGGCACCGCGCCTGCTGAACTTCCCGGAACACCCGCGCTTCAGTTTCTGAGGCCCATCCCCTGCGAGCAACACCATGATCGAACACATCCACCCCGGCGACCTGTCAGACTGGATCGAGAAGATGAAGGCCCACGGCCAGCCGCTGGTGCTTGATGTACGCGAGCCCTACGAGCTGGAGCGCGCCAGCATCAAGGCCGCCAACTTCGAACTGGTCCACATCCCGATGGGCGTCATCCCGCCGCGTCTGAACGAACTCGACCCGAACCGGCCCGTCGCCTGCATGTGCCATCACGGCGGGCGCAGCATGCAGGTGGCGCATTTCCTGGTCAACCGTGGCTTCAAGTTTGTTGCCAACATCAGCGGCGGCATCAATGCATGGTCGATGCAGGTCGACCCGAGCGTGCCGCGCTATTGACGCGGTTACCCCCATCTTCCCCGGAGCTTTGCTAGGACGATCATGAAAACCTTCCGCCTCTTGCCCCTGACCCTGGCCCTCGGTGCCGCCTTGGCCCTGCCGGCGCAAGCCCAGAGCCTGCTGGACCTCTACGAATCGGCGCGCAGCTATGACGCCACCTACCAGTCGGCCAAGGCCCAGTACGAGGCCAACTTGTACAAGGCCGACCAGGCCAAGGCCAACCTGCTGCCGACGGTGGGCCTGGCGGCCTCGGCGAGCAGCACCACGCTCAATACCGAGACCACCAACCCGACGAGCAGCCGGACCTTCGACAACCAGAGCACCTCGGTCAACCTGAGCCAGCCGTTGTACCGCCCGGCCAACCTGGCCAGCTACGAGCAGGGCAAGCGCCAGGCCGACCTCGCCGAGGCGCAACTGCGCGCTGCGGAGCAGGACCTGATCGTGCGTGTCAGCCAAGCCTATTTCGACGTGCTCAATGCCCAGGACACGCTGGCCTTCGTGCAGGCGCAAAAGACCGCCGTGGCCGAACAGCTGGCCTCGGCCAAGCGCAACTTCGAGGTCGGCACCGCCACCATCACCGACACCCGCGAGGCCCAGGCCCGCTACGACCTGGTGATTGCCCAGGAGATCGCGGCCGACAACGATCTGCGCGTCAAGAAATTGGCACTCGACCAGCTGGTGGGCAAGAGTGGCACCAGCCCGAAGCCGCTGGTGCGCGGCGAGTTGCCGGCCCTGCAACCCACCGACGTCAACGCCTGGATCCAGCAGGCCCAGGACACCCATCCCAGCATCCGCCAGGCCCAGGTCGCGCTGGATGTCGCCAAGCTGGAAGTCGACAAGGCGCAGGCCGGCCACAAGCCCACGCTGGACCTGACCGCCAGCTACAACCTCAACAGCAACGTCGGCGGCAACTCGCTGTCGTCCACTTCCAGCCGTACCAACAGCTCGGTGGTGGGCGTCAGCTTCAACTTGCCGCTGTTCGCCGGCTTTGCCACTCAGAACCGCCTGCGCGAAACCCTGTCGCTGGAAGAGAAGTCCCGCGCCGACCTGGAGAACGCGCAGCGCACCGTGGCGCAGGCCACGCGCAGCGCCTACTTCGGCGTCATCTCCGGCTTGGGCCAGGTCAAGGCGCTGGAAGCGGCCGAAGCCTCCAGCCAGAGCGCGCTGGACGCCAACAAACTGGGCTACCAGGTGGGCGTGCGCATCAACATCGACGTGCTGAACTCCCAGAGCCAGCTGTTCCAGACCAAGCGCGACCTGGCCAAGGCGCGTTATGACGTGCTGGTCGGCGGTCTCAAGCTGCGTCAGGCCAACGGCTCGCTGGCGGCTGGCGACCTGGAAAAGGTCAACGCCCTGTTGGCCAAGTAAGCAAGGCTGGTGGTGGCGCCAGCGGCGCCACAGTTCAAGGCCCCAGCAGCGCCGCCACGGCATCCACCGTGCGGTCGGCCGCCCCGCGGTGGGCCTGCGCAAAACGCCCGGCGGCTTCGGCCATCGTTGCCTGCCGGGCCCGGCGTGTGACCAGCGCACGCGCCGCCACCACGGCCTCCCGCAAGGATTCGCACCGCTGGGCTGCGCCGGCGGTCTGCGCCAGTTCCGCCGCTTCACTGAAGTTGTAGGTGTGCGGCCCCATCAGCACCGGGCAGCTGCAGGCGGCCGCCTCGATCAGGTTCTGTCCCCCCAGCGGCGCGAAGCTGCCCCCCAGCAGCGCGGCATCGCTCAGGCCGTAGTAGAGCGCCATCTCGCCCAGCGAGTCGCCCAGCCAGACCTCGGCGTCCAGTTGCTCGGGCGTGGGCTGCAAACCCCAGCGGCTGCGGCGTGACAACGTCAGACCTTGCGCTTCGACCAGCGCTGCTACCTCATCAAAGCGCTGCGGATGGCGCGGCACGATCAGCCACTGCACCGATGAGGCGGCGCTCGCTATTGAATCAGGAGCATCCAACGGTTGACCAGTATGCGCTGCAGGCCGAAACGACTTGAGAATCTGGAGCAGCTCCAGCTCTTCACCCTCGCGCGAACTGGCGAACATCACCACCGGCCGCCCCAGCCAGCTCCGCCAGGCGCGTCCACGCGCCAGCTGCTCGGTGTCCGGCGTGGCATCGAACTTGAGGTTGCCGTACACGCCGGCGACCGCCACGCCCAGCGTGGCGAAGCGGGCCGCATCCTCCTGCGTCTGCGCCCACACCGCTGCCAGACTGCGGTAGGCTGGCAGCGACAGCCAGGCCAGGCGCTGCGCCTGCCGCAGCGAGCGGGCATTCAGCCGCGCGTTGGCCAGCACCAGTGGAATGCCGCGCTGCGCGCAGGCGGCCACCAGATTCGGCCAAACTTCGGTTTCCATCAGCAGCCCGAGGCGCGGGTGGAAGTGATCCAGAAAGCGCTGCACCGCGCCTGGCGTGTCCCAGGGCAGCCAGACCTGCACATCGCCTGGTCGCAGCAGGCCCTGCCCTTCAGCGCGGCCGGTGGCCGTGCCGTGCGTGAGCAGCAAGCGCATGTCGGGCCAGCGGGCGCGCAGCCGCGCCAGCAGCACGGCGGCCGCACGCGTCTCGCCCAGCGACACCGCATGCACCCACAACGTGCGGCCGTCGTCGGGCAACGCCGGCAGGGTGTAGTGGCCGAAACGCTCTTCGACGTTGACCAGGTAGCCCGGCTCCTGCGCACCGCGGCGCGCAATCTTGCGCCGCAACAGCGGCTGCACCAGCACGGTCAGCAGGGAATAGAGCGCGCGCATCATGCCGGTCGCACCTGCAGCCAGGCTTGCCAGACCGCGTCCACCGACGGTGACGGCACGGCGTAGACGCTGCACTGGTGCGGCTGCGGTGCCAGGCCGCCTTCACCGGGGCCGGTGCGCCAGGCGGTGTCGAAGTTGTAGATCTGCACATGCGGCAGGCCGAGCGCCACGGCGATGTGGCTCAGGCCGCTGTCGACCCCGATCACGCCGGCACAGCCGGCCAATGCATCGGTCAGCGCATCGAGCGCCAAGCGCGGCCAGACCACGGCATGCGCCATTTCGCGCGCCATGGCCTCGCTGCGCTGTTGTTCCGCATCGGTGCCATGCAATAGCGCCACATCACAACCGGCGGCGTCGAGCCGACGCGCCAGCGCCAGCCAGTGCGCCTGCGGCCACTGCTTGTCGGCACGCGAGGTGCCATGCACCAACGCCACGCAGGGGCGCTTCGGCCGCATGTCAATTGCTATATTTTCAGGAGCATTCGACGCTTTATCGGCGAGGGCTCGCAGACCAAAATACTCCGACTCCGACAGGGCGTAGCCCAGGGCCTGCGCACACAGCAGGCGTGAGCGGCGCACCGCATGTACATGCGGCGCCAGGCGTACGGTGACATCGGCCACCCAGCGCGTCGGCGCCTCGTAACCCGAACCGTCGGTCTGGTTGGCCAAGGCGTAGCGTTTGCCGCCCGGCGCCAGCCGTGCGAGCCAGGCCACCAGAGCCGACTTGGTCAGGCCTTGCAGGTCGATCACCGCGTCGTAAGCCTCCTGCTGCAGTTCGGCCTTGAAGGCCTTCCACTCGGCGCGCGTGCGGGCGGCCAGCGGCGCCTTGCGCCAGCGCCGCAGTTCGCACGGAATGACGCGGCGCACGCCTTCGCAGCGCTGCGCCAGCGGCGCGAAGGCGCGCTCGACCACCCAGTCGATCTGCGCCTGCGGCACGGCGCGGCGGATGTCCTGCACCGCCGGCATGGCATGCACCACATCCCCCAGCGAGGACAGTTTGACGATCAGGATCTTCAAGGCGTGGTCGCCGTCTTCAGTACGTCAGTGCGCGGCCTCGGCAAAGGCCGCATCGGGCTTGACGCTGCGCAACAGCGCCAGCATCTCGCCCTCGATGCGGTGCAGGGCCTCGGGCGTGTGGCCCTCGAAGCGCAGCACCAGCACCGGGGTGGTGTTGGAGGCACGGATGAGGCCGAAGCCGTCGGGCCAGTCCACCCGCACGCCGTCGATGCTGTTGACCTTCGCGGGTGCGGCGAAAGCCACCTTCTGCTGCAACTGCGCCACCAGCGCGTGCGGCTCGCCTTCGGCGCAGGCGACGTTGAGCTCGGGCGTGGAATGGCTGGTCGGCAGCGCGTTGAGCACGGCGCTGGCGTCGGGCGCGCGGCTCAGGATTTCCAGCAAGCGGCAAGCGGCGTAGGTGCCGTCGTCGAAACCGAACCACCGCTCCTTGAAGAAGATGTGGCCGCTCATCTCGCCGCCCAGCGGGGCATCGATCTCCTTCATCTTGGCCTTGATCAGCGAGTGCCCGGTCTTGAACATCAGCGCCTTGCCGCCGGCGGCTTCAATGGCGGGTGCCAGGCGCTGCGAGCACTTGACGTCAAACACGATGTGGCCGCCGGGCACGCGGCTGAGCACGTCCTGCGCGAACAACATCATCTGCCGGTCCGGGAAGATGTTCTGGCCGTCCTTGGTGACGATGCCCAGCCGGTCGCCATCGCCGTCAAAGGCCAGGCCGAGTTCGGCATCGGACTGCTGAAGCGCCTGAATCACATCCCGCAGGTTCTCCGGCTTGCTCGGATCGGGGTGGTGGTTCGGGAAGGTGCCGTCCACCGCGCTGTGCAGCTCGATCACCTCGCAACCGATGGCACGGAGGATGGCTGGGGCCGAGGCGCCGGCCACGCCGTTGCCGGAGTCGACCACGATCTTCATCGGCCGCGTCAGCGTGATGTCGCCGACGATGCGGTCGCGATACGGGGCATAGACGTTGAGATGCGTGATGCGGCCGCCATCGGCCAACCGCCAGGATTCCGTCTCCATGGTGCGGCGCAGCGCCTGGATCTCCTCACCGTAGATGGCACGGCCGGCCAGCACCATCTTGAAGCCGTTGTAGTCGGCCGGGTTATGGCTGCCAGTGACCTGGATGCCGCTGCTGCACGCCGTGCTGGCCGCGAAATACAGCATGGGCGTGGTCACCATGCCGACGTCGATGACCTCGATGCCAGTGGCCACCAGGCCGCGGATCAACGCCGCACTCAGGGCCGGCCCGCTCAGGCGCCCGTCACGCCCCACGGCCACGCGCGCCTCACCGGCCTGGCGCGCGGCGGTGCCAAAGGCACGGCCCAGCGCCTCGGCCACGGCTTCGTTGAGGGTCGCGGGCACGATGCCGCGGATGTCATAGGCCTTGAAAATCGATGCGGCGACTTGCATGGGGAGAGGTCGTTCTGTTCTGCCGTGCGCTCCAGGGCCCACGGGTGCGGTTTTGCGATTGCTGCGCCTGATTGTAGGCGGGCAGCAGGGGTATCATGGTCTGCGCGGCCGGCCCGTGGCGGCCCGGTCATCA
>JAYRLJ010000110.1:0-8999 GCA_041905305.1 Hylemonella sp.
ACCGCTGGCGACCGACTGGCTGATGGACAGGTTGCCAGCCGTCAGCAGCACCATGACGCGTTCGCCCGGCACCTCGTACACGTGCATCTTGCGGAAGGTGTTGATCTGGTCCACGCCGGCGTTGGTGCGGGAATCGGACAGGAATACCAGCCCGGCATCGCTGCGGACAGCCACGCAATAAGTCACGTCTGAGTCTCCTTCAAGCTTGTGCGGGGCCGGCTGGCGACGCCGGCCCCATCTTACGCCGCGGCAGCGCTGGCCGGGCATGGGTTTTATTGTTCTGCCCCCTGCACGGCCACATGCACGGCCAGCGCTTCACCGGCGCCGCCGACGTGGATGCCACGCATCGGGCTGGCGTCGGCGTAGTCGCGTCCCACCGCCAGTCGGCACAACTCGGGACCGGCCAGACGCTGGTGCGTGACGTCAAACCCGACCCACGCACCGGCCCCGCCGCGCGCAGCGGGCAGCCAGACCTCGGCCCAGGCGTGCGAGGCCGCATGCGTGGCATCGGTCAGCAGGTAGCCGCTGACGTAGCGCGCCGGAATGCCCTGCGAACGGCAGCAGGCCAGGAACACATGCGCCATGTCCTGGCAAACGCCTTGCCCCAGCTGCAGTACCTCGGCCGCCGTATGGGAGACGTCGGTCACGCCCTGCACATAAGACACACGTGCAAAGACGGCATCCACCAGAGGCTGTAGCGGCTCGGGGCCGGCGAGCGCGGCAGGTGCCACATCGCTCAGCACGCTGGCGGCCAGCTCTTCGATGGCGGCATCCGCCTCCGTCAGAGGCGTGGGCAGGGCGAAGGCCAGCGGCGGCACGGCGGAGTCGTGCGGCAGCAGCACACCACGCTCGTCCGACGTCTCCACCTGGCCTTGCGCCACGACGCGGATCTCGTCGTGCCGCTCGGTCAGCGAACTGACAAAGACCGAATTGCCGTAGGCGTCCTGCTGCGTCCAGCGCCGGCCCGGCGCATCGACACGCCAGTTCAGCACACGCTGGCCGCCATCCGGGCGCGGCCACAGGCGCATGTACTGCAGGCTGTAGCTGGCCGGCACGGCGTAGCGGTAACAGGTCTCGTGACGGATGTTGAGCAGCATGGTTCAGCTCCTGTTCAGGCCATGGGCAGCAGGAAGTCCTGCGAGATGCGGTTGCCGAGGTCGGCGGTGCTGTCGAGAAAATCGGTCAGCACCTCGTGCAGGCCGCGCGCAGCAATGTCTTCGATGCGGCTGTAACGCAGGCGCGAGTACAGGGCGCCGGCGCGGCGCAGCGTCTCCTGCGAGCGCGCGTTGGCCACCTGGCCGAGGATCTGGTGCACCTCCTTCATGCAGGCGTGCAGCGAGCGCGGCATGTCCTCACGCAGGATCAACAGGTCGGCCACACGCAGGGGCGTGATCATGTCGCGGTAGACCTTGCGGTAGATCTCGAAAGCCGAGACCGAGCGCAGCAGCGCGCTCCACTCGTAGTACTCGCTGCTGCCGCCGGTCTGTGGCGCGAGTTCGTCGAACTTCACGTCCAGCAGGCGGGCGGTGTTGTCGGCGCGCTCCAGGAAGGTGCCCAGACGGGTGAAGTGGAAGGCTTCGTCCTGCAGCATGGTGCCCACCGTCACGCCGCGCGACAGGTGCGAGCGGAACTTGACCCACTCGAAGTACTTGGTGAGCTCGCTGCCGCCGATGTTGCCGTGCGGCAGGCTCTGCACCGAATCGCGCGCTTCCAGCCAGGTGGTGTTGACGGTTTCCCACACCTCGGAGGTGACGGTGCCGCGCACGGCGTGGCAGTTCTCGCGCGCGGCCTTCAGGCAGGCTTGGATGGACGAGGGGTTGTCCAGGTCTACGCTCATGAAGCGCAGCACGTTGCTGGCGGTGATGGCGCCGTACTTGCTGCGGTAGGCCTCTTCCAGGCCATTGATGCCGAGCGCGGCGCCCCAGTAGCCGGCCTGGCTGCCCGGCATCTGCAGCGACATGCGGTAGCTGACCTCCAGCATGCGGGCGATGTTTTCGGCCCGCTCGGTGTAGCGGGACATCCAGTAAAGATGGTCGGCGGTACGGGATAACACGATCTACTCCTCCAGTACCCAGGTGTCCTTGGTGCCACCGCCTTGCGACGAATTCACCACCAGCGAACCGGCCTTGAGTGCCACGCGGGTCAGACCGCCGGGCGCCATGCGCACCTCGCGCCCGGACAGCACGAAGGGCCGCAGGTCGATGTGGCGCGGCGCGATGCCGGATTCCACGAAGGTGGGACAGGCCGACAGCGCCAACGTCGGCTGGGCGATGTACTTGTCGGGGGCGGCCTTCACGCGCTCGCGGAAGGCAGCCACCTCGGCCTGGGTCGACGCCGGCCCCACGAGCATGCCGTAGCCACCGGCACCGTGGGTTTCCTTCACCACGAGTTGCGCCATGTTGGCCAGCACATAGCTCAGTTCATCCGGCTTACGGCACTGGTAGGTGGGCACGTTGGCGATGATGGGCTCTTCCGACAGGTAGAAGCGGATCATGTCCGGCACATAGGGGTAGATGGACTTGTCGTCCGCCACGCCCGTACCGATGGCGTTGGCCAGCGTGACGCGACCGGCGCGGTAGACCGACAACAGGCCGGCCACGCCCAGCGCCGAGTCGGCGCGGAAAGCCAGCGGGTCGAGGAAATCGTCGTCGATGCGGCGGTAGATCACGTCCACCCGGCGCGGGCCCTGGGTGGTGCGCATGAACAGCGTCTCGTCATGGACGAACAGGTCCTTGCCCTCGACCAGCTCCACGCCCATCTGCTGCGCCAGGAAGGCGTGCTCAAAGTAGGCGCTATTGAAGGCGCCAGGGGTCAACACCACCACCGTGGGGTCGTCCGCACCGGCCGGGGCCGCCTGGCGCAGGGTATCGAGCAACAGGTCGGGGTAATGGTCGACCGGGCGCACGGGGTAGCGGCCGAACAGCTCGGGGAAGAGGCGCATCATCATGCGCCGGTTCTCCAGCATGTAGCTCACGCCCGAGGGCACACGCAGGTTGTCTTCCAGCACGTAGTAGGCTGCCTCGCCACCGGGCAGCGAGGCGCGCACGATGTCGATGCCGGCGATATGGGCGTAGATGTCGTTGCGCACCGCCACGCCCTGCATCTCGGGGCGGTACTGCGCATTGCAGAACACCTGCTCGGCCGGTAGCAGACCGGCTTGGACGATGCGCTGGCCGTGGTAGATGTCGTGGATGAAGGCATTGAGCGCGTTGACACGCTGGCGCAGGCCACGCTCCAGCAGCTCCCACTCGGCGGCGGGAATGATGCGCGGAATGATGTCAAACGGAATCAGCCGTTCCTTGCCGGCGTCCTCGCCGTAGACGGCAAAGGTAATGCCGTAGCGGTGGAAGGCCGAGTCGGCCTCTGCACGCTTTTGGGCTATGTGCGCCGCCGGCATCAGCGACAACCAGTCCTGATATGGGGCGTAATGCACTCGCGTGCCCCCGTTTGGGGCGTGCATTTCGTCGAAGATGTTCTTCATGGTGCGCGGCCTTCTCTTACACGGAGAGAAGAGCAAGGGCCGTGCCCAGAGGCGTGCGCCGCTGCCGCGCCACGGCGGCCGGTCAGGCGCTCAGTTCGTCGGCGGAGTCGGCGGGTTCCAGCGCCGCGGCTCGAAGCGGAACAGCTTCGGGTCGGCCACATCGACTGTGCCCTTGATCCAGCCCATGAAGGGCGAGCCGTAGGTCTCCACGCGCGTGAAGTTGGACACCGTATGACCGGCCGCATCGCGCAGCGGCTGGTTGATCTGGTGATGATGCGAGTCGCCATGCACCAGCACCACCTGGCCGGCAAAGGCTAAGGTCTCGGCGCGCAGCTGGTCGATGAAGTCGCGGTAGCCCGGCGTGGGCTTGCCCTCGGCGGCGGCTTCGAATTCGGGGTTGGCCTGGATGATGACCATCACGCCGGCCAGCCGGCGTGCGCGTGCCAGTGCAAAGGCCTCGGCCAGCCAGATGCGGTTGGCGGCGCTGCGCTCGATGAATTCGCGCACCGGGCCGCCGCTGCGTGCGGTGCCGTGGTAGTTGTTGTCGCTGCCCGGCAGGTTCAGGCCGACGAACAACGCGCCGCCCGCCTCCCAGCGCACGTTCTCGCGGTAAGCGGCGAAACGCGGATCGGCGCTCTGACGCTCCAGCGTCATGCGCCGCTGGCCCAGTGCCGTGTCGCCGGCAAAGAACAGCTCCCGCAGCTTGGCCAGGCGCTCGGCCGGATCGAAGCCGCCGTTGTTTTGCCGATGGCAGTCGGTCCACTCGTTGTCACCCGGCACGAAAACCAGCGGATGCACGGACGCCCGGAACACGGCCAGGATATCCTGGAACACGGCGTCGCTGCACACGCTGCTGCCGTTCTTGATGTCGCCATCGTGCACCACAAAGGCCAGCGGCTCGCGCCCCATGGCGGCCAGCAGGTCGGGCAATTGCTCGCGCTCCCAATGGCTGTAGGGCGTGTCGCCGAAGAGGCCGAAGGACAGCGGCTGGGCCGCCAGCGCGCCGGCCCAGGCCAGCCACGCGGCCAGAAGGACAAAGCGTCTCATAGCGGGAGTACGGCCAGCAAATCAGTTAGATGCAGGACCGGCTGCGATCTTGCGCAGCGCATCCTCGAACACCGCCGCCGGCTGACCGCCGGAGATCAGGTACTGGCGATTGATGACCACTGCCGGTACCGAACGGATGCCAGACCCCTGCCAGAGCTGTTCCGCCTGCCGCACTTCCAGCGCGTAGTCCTCGCCGGCCAGGATGGCATGGGCCTGGTCCTCGTCCAGCCCTACGGCCGCGCAGCAACGTGCCAGCACGTCGGGATCGGACACGTTCTCGGCCCGGCCGTGGTAGGCCGCGAGCAGTTCTTTCTTCAGGGCGCGTTGCCGTTCGGCGCCCTGCAGGCCGGCCCAGTGCAGCAGGCGGTGGGCGTCGAAAGTGTTCCAGATGCGGCCCCGCCCTTCGGGCTTGAAGGTAAAGCCGACTTCGGCACCGCGCTGGCGGATGGTCTCGCGGATCTGCGCCTGCTGCTCGGGCGTGGAGCCGTATTTCTCGGTCAGGTGTTCGGTCATGTCCTGCCCGCCCGGCCCCATGGTGGGATTGAGTTCGAACGGCTGGAACTGCAGCGTGGCCTGGACCTCGCCGTCCAGCCTAGCCAGCGCCTGCTCCAGCGCACCCAGACCAACGGCACACCAGGGGCAGGCCACGTCGGAAACGAAATCGATTTGCAATGTTGTGCTCATGCCTGCATCCTAGGCCATCCGGCGCTTCTGTGCCGGCACGGGTTATTTGTCGTACCCGCCGCGATCAGCCCGCCACGGGCTCGTCCACGCTGGTGTGGACGTTGAGGTAGCGGGCAACGAACGCGCCCACCGCACTGGCCGGCAGCGGCAGCCAGACGGTATGGCCGGAACCCGGCGCCACCGCGACCGCCTGCCCCTCGGCGTTCTCCATGCGATCCAGCTCAACATCGACATTGCCGCCGGGCTGAATGATCTCCAACCGGTCACCGACAGCGAACTTGTTGCGCACATTGACCTGAGCCAAGCCACGCGCAGTATCTAAGGCCACCACGTCGCCGACGTACTGGCTGCGGCCGGACTCGGAGTAGCCACGCAGGTAGTTCTGCGTCTCCTGCGGCTGGTGGCGCTGGTAGAAGCCCGAGGTGTATCCGCGGTTGGCCAAGCCTTCGAGCTGGCCGAGCAGCGCCGGATCGAGGCCACGGCCGGCCACCGCATCGTCGATGGCCTGGCGATAGCTCTGCACCGTACGCGCCACGTAATACGGGCTCTTGGTGCGGCCCTCGATCTTGAGCGAGTCGACACCGATTTCCACCAGGCGCTGGATGTGCTCGATGGCCCGCAAGTCCTTGGAATTCATGACGTAGGTGCCGTGCTCGTCTTCCTCGATGGGCATGAACTCGCCGGGGCGGTTGCTCTCCTCGAGCAGGTAGGCGATGGAATCACGTGCCTCCTTGGGCAGGGTGTCGCCACCGGAACCGCAGGAGGGGCCGCAGCCCCCGGCGCTGCGCGCAGGCGACAGCACGTCGCCACTGGCATCGACCGGCGCCGCATGCGTCTTGTAGTCCCAGCGGCAGGCATTGGTGCAGGTGCCCTGGTTGGCATCGCGGTGGTTGAAATAACCCGACAGCAGGCAGCGGCCGGAATAGGCAATGCACAGCGCGCCGTGCACGAAGACTTCCAGTTCGGTGTCCGGGCAGTCCTGCCGGATTTCCTCCACCTGGTCCAGTGACAACTCGCGCGACAGGATGATGCGCTTGACGCCCACCTTGGCCCAGAACTTCACCGAAGCGGAGTTGACCGTATTGGCCTGTACCGACAGGTGAATGTCCATCTCGGGCCAGTGCTCGCGCACCAGCATGATCAGCCCGGGGTCGGACATGATCATGGCGTCCGGCCCCAGCGCAATGGCCGGCGTCATGTTGGCCACGTAGTTGCGCACCTTGTTGCCGTGCGGAAAGATGTTGGAGACGAGGAAGAACTTGCGGCCCAGCGCGTGCGCGCGGTCGATGCCTTGCTTCAACAGCTCCAGGTTGCCGAATTCGTTGTTGCGCACACGCAGCGAGTAGCGCGGCTGGCCGGCGTAGATGGCGTCCGCCCCAAAGGCAAACGCCGTCTCCAGCATGGCCAGTGAGCCGGCCGGCGCCAGCAGTTCCGGGGCCTTGCGTGTCATTTCTGCTCCGCCAGCTGGGCCAGGCCAGCAATGGCCAGCGCATAGCCGTTGACGCCGAAGCCGGCCATCACGGCCTTGGCCACCGGTGAAATGTAGGAGTGGTGACGGAATGCCTCACGTGCGTGGACATTGCTGATGTGCAGCTCGATGAGGGTCACGCCGGCACCCTTGATGGCGTCATGCAGCGCGATGCTGGTGTGGGTGTAGGCGCCAGCGTTGAGGATCACGCCCGCGAGTTTGCCCTTGGCCTGCAGCTTGCCGGCCTCGTGAATCCAGTCGATCAGTTCGCCTTCGTGGTTGCTCTGGCGGAAATCCAGCGCCATGCCATTGGCAGCACAGGCGCGCTCGCACAGCGCCTGCACATCGGCCAGCGTCTGCGAACCATAGACGGCCGGCTCGCGGGTACCAAGCAGGTTGAGGTTGGGGCCGTTGAGGACAAAGATGGTTTTCATGAACGGACTTTCGATGCATACGCCCGAGGGCGACGGTAAGCCCCGATTATCGCGGCTACCCCGCCAGGGCGCTGGTCAATCCAACGCCGGCGTAATCTCGACCGAGCTGGCCGCGGTTCTTGGCAACCAGAAATGGGTGATCAGCACCAACAGCATGGCCGCCACCACCATGGGAACAATCAAGGGCCACGCACCGTGGCTGTTCGCGGCATCGACAAAACGCGCTGCCATCTGCCCGGTGATGAAGGCCACCAGCATGGTGAGGAAACCCGACCACGCCACGGCGCGACCGGCCAGGTGCGGAAAATCACCCACGGCGCCGGCCTGCCCGCAGGGTTGGTGAATGCCATGCCCTACCGCATAGACCCAGTGCCCCAGCAGCAGCAGCCCAAGGCTGTGCGGCGTCCACAGCCCGGAGGCCAGCTGGATCAGGGCGCCGGCCAGGCTGAGCTGAGCCCCCCAGCGGACCGCGCGCAGCGCCGTGTGCCGGCGCAGCAGGCGGCGGCACCACGTGGTACTCAGGATGTAGACCAGCGAGCCACTCGCGGGGATCCAGCCGTAGGCGAGCGGCGACAACCCCAGGTAATCCACGTAGATGGTCGGCGAAAGCAGCAGAAAACAGAACATGCCACCGTAGGTGCTGGCCGTCAGGCTGGTCCAGGCGCGAAAGCGACTGCTGGCCAGCACCTCCCGCACGCCGCCGGCCGCCTGAGCATGCCGGGGTTGACGAGTCTCGGCAAAGCGGAACCAGCACAGCCACAGCACCCCAACCGAGTACAGAGCCATGCAGGCCATGGCCCAGCGCCAGCTGAGGTACTGCACCGCTGCGGCACCGATCAAGGGGGCCAGCAGGGCCACGACGCCGAGGCCCGAGAGCCCCTTGGCCATGATGCGGGGTCCCTCGTCCGCGGCATGCAAATCACGCACCATGGCGCGGGCGCAGACCAGGATGGCGGCCATGGACAACCCCTGCAACGCCCGCCAAGCCGCCAGCACGGCGACGGCTGGCGCCAATGCGGCGCCCAGCGCCCCGAGGGTGTAGAGGAACAGCCCGACCAACAGCACGGGGCGCCGGCCGTAGCGGTCCGCCAGCGGACCGCACAACAGCTGCCCGATGCCGAAGGCAAGCATGAACAGCGTCAGGCTGGTGCTGGCCGAACCCAGTTCACGCGCAATGGCCGGCAATGCCGGCAGGTACAGGTCGGTGGCAATCGGCTGCGCGCCCAGCAGCAACAGCAACAGCCAGGTAAAGATCCAGCCGCGGACGGGAGAACGACCTGGATCGCCTGGCATCAGGCCGCCTCGGTCCGGGACTGCGCCAGCACGGCCCGCAGCACCGTGATCTGCCGGTTCACCTGTTGCACTGAAGCCTCCGCCGACGCCCAGCCCCCCGCCTCGGCCGGCCTCTGCGCATGCCACGCCTCGACGTTGCGCCGCATGCGCGCCGCGTCGACGTGCAGCCCCGTCAGAACCTGTGCCAACGCGCGCGCACTGCCTTGCACCGCCATGAGCAACCAGGACCATTCGGCGGTATCGAGTTGTCGCGTCTCCAGAGGCGAACCATCCTGCTGCGCCAGAGCGGCGAGCAGCACGGCCACCCGGGGCGGCGCGGTCTGCGCGGCGGCAATGCAGGCTGACACCGCCGGCGGTCTTGGCACCCGGTTCGAGGCAGGCGACGCAGCCGGCCGCTCGCCCTCGAGGACTTCGGCGATTTCCGGCTGACCCAGCAGCGCCAGCTCGTGGGCGGTGCGTCCGAGGTGGCCGGCGAGAATGCCGAGCTCGCACCCCAAGGCCACCCAGCCGTCACTGCATGACCAGCCGGGCGCGGCATTCACGCCCAGCGACAGCTCCTCGGCCACCAGGTGTACCAGTGTGTCTGAGACTC
>JAYRLJ010000111.1:0-8889 GCA_041905305.1 Hylemonella sp.
CCTGAACGTGCACATGCGCAAGATCCCGATCGGCCAGGACGTCAACGCCGCTGTCATCGCGCGCGGCACGCCCGGCATGAGCGGTGCCGACCTGGCCAACCTGTGCAACGAGGCCGCACTGATGGCGGCGCGCCGCAACGCCCGCGTGGTCGAGATGCAGGACTTCGAGAAGGCCAAGGACAAGATCCTCATGGGCCCGGAGCGCAAGAGCATGGTCATGCCGGAAGAGGAGCGCCGCAACACGGCCTACCACGAAGCGGGCCACGCGCTGATCGGCAAGCTGCTGCCCAAGTGCGACCCGGTGCACAAGGTCACCATCATCCCGCGCGGCCGTGCGCTGGGTGTGACCATGAGCCTGCCCGAGAAAGACCGCTACAGCTACGACCGCGAGTACATGCTGAACCAGATCAGCATGCTGTTCGGTGGCCGTATCGCCGAAGAAGTGTTCATGAACCAGATGACCACCGGCGCCAGCAACGACTTCGAGCGTGCCACCCATATCGCGCGCGACATGGTGATGCGCTACGGCATGACCGATGCGCTGGGTCCCATGGTCTATGCCGAGAACGAGGGCGAGGTCTTCCTCGGCCGCTCGGTGACCAAGACCACCAACATCTCCGAGCAGACCATGCAGAAGGTCGATGCCGAGGTGCGCCGCATCATCGACGAGCAGTACAGCCTGGCACGCAAGCTGATCGAGGACAACTCGGACAAGATGCACGCCATGGCCAAGGCCCTGCTTGAGTGGGAGACCATCGACGCCGAGCAGATCGACGACATCATGGCCGGCAAGGAGCCGCGTCCGCCCAAGGACTGGACGCCGCGCACCCCGAGTTCCGGCGGTGGCGATGCCGGCGGCAGCCCGGCGGTGAAGACCGATCCGTCACCAACGGCGGCCTGACGTCTGGCGCGATAATCACAAACGGGGCCCAGCGCCCCGTTTTGTTTTTCCCCAAGAGCATGATCTGGCAGACCACCCGCTACGCCATTGACCTGAGCCGTCCGCAGGTGATGGGCATCGTCAACGTCACCCCCGATTCGTTCTCTGACGGCGGCCAGCACGCCAGCACCGCCGCCGCACTGGCGCACTGCGAGCAACTGCTGAAGGAGGGCGCCGACATCCTCGACATCGGTGGTGAATCCACCCGCCCCGGCGCGCCGCCGGTGCCGCTGGCGGAAGAACTGGCGCGCGTGCTGCCGGTGGTGCGTGAGGCGGTCACGCTGGGCGTGCCGGTGTCGGTCGACACCTATAAGCCGCAGGTCATGCAGGCGGTGCTCGACCTCGGTGCCGACATCATCAACGACATCTGGGCCCTGCGCTGGCGCGATGCGCCTGACGGCCTGGACGGCCGCCAGGTGGTGGCGCAGCACCCGCGCTGCGGCGTCTGCCTGATGCACATGCACCGCGAGCCGCAGACCATGCAGGCCGCGCCCATGGAGGGCGACGTGGTGCCGCAGGTGCTCTCATTTTTGCAGCGTGCTGCGCAGGAACTGCAAGGGCTGGGGATTGATGCGACCCGCATCGTGCTGGACCCAGGCATCGGTTTCGGCAAGACCGCGGCGCAGAACTTCGCGCTGCTGGCGCGGCAAGTCGAGCTGCTGGCCGCCGGCTACCCGCTGCTGGCCGGCTGGTCGCGCAAGTCGTCCATCGGTGCCGTCGCCAGCCCGCCGCCGGGCACGGCGCTGCCGACTGGCGTGCACGAGCGCATGGTGCCCAGCGTGGCGGCGGCGCTGCTGGCGGTGGAGCGCGGTGCGGCCATTGTGCGGGTGCATGACGTGCTGCCCACGGTACAGGCGTTGCAGGTGCTCGGCGCTATAAAATAAGTAGCAATTGGCGCTCGTCATTCAAGGACAGGAATCAGAAATGAGCAGAAAATATTTCGGCACTGACGGCATCCGCGGCACCGTGGGCCAGTCGCCCATCACGCCCGACTTCGTGCTCAAGCTGGCGCATGCCGTGGGTCGCGTGCTCAAGCGCAGCGAGGCGCGCCCGCTGGTGCTGATCGGCAAGGACACCCGCATTTCCGGCTACATGCTGGAGAGCGCGCTGGAGTCCGGTTTCAATTCGGCCGGCGTGGATGTCATGCTGCTCGGCCCCTTGCCCACGCCCGGCGTGGCCTACCTCACGCGCGCGCAGCGCGCCTCGCTCGGCGTGGTCATCAGCGCCAGCCACAACCCTTATGCCGACAACGGCATCAAGTTCTTCAGTGCCCAGGGTACCAAGCTGCCCGACGAGTGGGAGCTGGCGGTGGAGGCGGCCATGGACGAACCGCCGGTGTGGGCTGATTCGGCCAACCTTGGCCGCGCGCGCCGGCTTGACGATGCGGCCGGCCGCTACATCGAATTCTGCAAGAGCACCTTCGCCAACGATCTCACGCTCAAGGGGCTGAAGATCGTGGTCGACGCCGCCCACGGCGCCGCCTACCAGATTGCCCCCAAGGTGTTCCACGAGCTGGGCGCCGAGGTAGTGGCCATCGGCTGCGCGCCCGACGGCCTGAACATCAACCACGAGGTGGGCGCCACCCACACCGAGGCGCTGGTGACAGCCGTCCAGGCGCACAAGGCCGACTACGGCGTGGCGCTGGACGGCGATGCCGACCGGCTGATGATGGTCGATGCTTCCGGTCGCCTGTACAACGGCGATGAGCTGCTGTACCTGATGGCCGACGACCGCCTGGGCCGCGACGAGCACGTACCGGGTGTGGTGGGCACACTCATGACCAATATGGCGGTCGAAGTGGCGTTCAAGAAGCGCGGCGTGCAGTTCGTGCGCGCCAAGGTGGGCGACCGTTATGTACTGGAAGAACTGCACAAGCACCACTGGCTGCTCGGCGGTGAAGGTTCGGGCCACCTGCTGGCGCTGGACAAGCACACCACCGGCGACGGCCTGGTGTCAGCACTGCAGGTGCTGCAGACCTGCGTGCGCAGCGAACGCAGCATGGCGCAACTGCTGGCCGATGTGACACTGTTCCCGCAGACCCTGATCAATGTGCGCCTGCAGCCGGGCCAGGACTGGAAGGCCAACACGCGGCTGGCCGACGAAACCAGAGCGGTGGAAACCGAGCTGGGCGACCACGGCCGGGTGCTCATTCGCGCCAGCGGCACCGAACCGCTGGTGCGGGTGATGGTGGAGGCGCGTGATGCGGCGCAGGCGCAGGCGTGTGCGGAGCGCCTGGCGGCCACCTTGCGGATAGCCTGAGCCTTCAGCGTTGGACGTGCCGCCCCTGCGCGTCCACCACAGCCTCCCCGTCCTCCTTGCTGAAGGCCCCGCGCTGCGGCTGCGGCAGGATGTCCAGCACCAGCTCCGACGGCCGGCACAGCCGTGTACCCAGCGGCGTCACCACCAGCGGGCGGTTGATCAGGCCTGGGTGGGCCAGCATGGCGTCCAGCAGTTCGGCATCACTGCGCGCCGGATCATTCAAGCCGAGTTCGGTACAGATGGCTTCCTTGCTGCGCATCACTTCGCGTACCGATAGGCCGCTGGCAGCGATCAGGGCCAGCAGTTGCTCGCGCGTCGGCGGTGTCTTCAGGTACTCGATGACGGTGGGTTCCACGCCGCTGTTGCGGATCATGGCCAAGGTGTTGCGCGACGTGCCGCACTTGGGGTTGTGGTAGATCGTGATGGTGCTCATGGTTTGATTTTCGATAAGGTTCAACGGCGCTCGTACCAGGCCTTCGAGTTGTTGACCAGGCGCACAACCAGCAGCATGACGGGTACTTCGATCAGCACGCCAACCACCGTGGCCAGCGCGGCGCCAGACTGGAAGCCGAACAAGCTGATGGCGGCGGCCACCGCCAGTTCGAAGAAGTTGGAAGCGCCGATCAGTGCCGAAGGGCAGGCGATTTCGTGCTTCTCGCCCACGGCGCGGTTGAGCCAGTAGGCGAGCGCGGAGTTGAAGAACACCTGGATCAGGATCGGCACCGCCAGCAAGGCAATCACCAGCGGCTGCTGCAGGATGGCCTCACCCTGGAAGGCGAACAGCAGCACCAGCGTGGCCAGCAGGGCGCCGATGGACCAGGGGCCGATACGCGCCATGGCGGCATCGAAGGCGGCCTGGCCGCGCGCCAGCAGCGCTTTGCGCCACAGCTGCGCCAGGATGACCGGCACCACGATGTACAGCACGACCGAGGTCAGCAGCGTGGCCCAGGGCACGGTGATGGCCGACAGGCCGAGCAGCAGGGCCACCAGCGGCGCAAAGGCGAACACCATGATGCTGTCATTCAACGCCACCTGCGTCAGCGTGAACAGCGGGTGGCCGCCGGTGAGCCGGCTCCAGACGAAGACCATGGCGGTGCAGGGCGCCGCGGCCAGCAGGATCAGGCCGGCGATGTAGCTGTCGAGCTGGTCCGCCGGCAGCCAGGGCACGAACAGGTGGCGGATGAACAGCCAGCCGAGCAAGGCCATGGAGAAGGGCTTGACCAGCCAGTTCACGGCCAGCGTGACGCCGATGCCTTTCACATGCTGGCGCACCTCGTGCAGGGCACCGAAATCCACTTTCACCAGCATCGGGATGATCATCACCCAGATCAGCAGCCCGACCGGCAGGTTGACCTGTGCCACTTCCAAGCGGCCGATGGCCTGCGCCACGCCGGGCAGCAATTGCCCGAGCACGATGCCGGCCACGATGCAGAGGAAAACCCACAGTGTCAGGTAGCGTTCGAACACGCTCATGGGAACGCCGGCCGCCTGCTTGGCGGTCACTTCACATTGCGCGCTCATGCTCAGTCTCCTTGGGCCAGGTCACGCGCGCTGCGCTCCAGCACCAGTCGGTCGAGCCGCTCGGGCGGCAGGTTCACCAGCAACTCGATGCGGCGCTTGATCGCCAGCAGGGTCTGGCGGAAGGCTTCCTGCCGCTGTGCGTCCGTGCCTTGCACCTCGGACGGGTCGGCATAACCCCAGTGCGCGGTGGCCGGGTGGCCGGGCCAGATGGGGCAGACCTCGCCGGCGGCGTTGTCGCAGACGGTGATGATCAGGTCCATCTGCGGCGCACCGGGCGCGGCGAACTCGTCCCAACTCTTGCTGTAGAGACCCTCCGTGCGGATGCCAGCGGCCTGCAAGGCCTGCAGGCCGAGCGGGTTGGGTTGCTGGTTGTCGCGCGGGCTGCTGCCGGCCGAATAGGCGCGGAAGCGGCCGCCGCCGATGTGGTTCAGCGTGGCTTCGGCCAGGATGCTGCGCGCGGAGTTGTGCGTGCAGAGGAAGAGGACGTTCAAAGGTGAGGTGGTGTTCATGTCGATGCAGGCGGCAAAGTGTCAGGTCAGCAGCAGGCCTTGGCGCCGTTGGCCACTTGGGCGCTCGTGGGCGCGCAGCAGCCGCTGCTGGCCTTCTCGATTGCTACGGTTTTAGGAGCTGTCGGCGCACAGCAGGCGGGCGCCGAGGCCTGATTCGGCTCGGAATTTTTTTGGCTGAACACGGGAATGTTGTCCAGCGTGTGGAACTGTTCCCAGGCGATGCCTTGCGGGTCGGTCACCCAGTACTTGTCGCTGCGCGCGTAGCAGCAGGTGGTTTCGCCTTCGTCGAGCAGTGCCATGTCGGCCTGCGCGGCCTGGGCCTTGAGGGCCTGCAGTTCGTCAGCGGATTCGACCTGGATGCCCAGGTGGTCCAGGCCCGCTTGCTCGCCGCGGGTCGAGATGGCGAAGTTCACCGGCGGGTCCTGCAGCATCCACTTGGCGTAGTCGGCTTCGGTGCGGGCTGGTGCCTGGTTGAACATGGCGGAGTAGAAGGCGATGTTTTTCGCCAGGTTGTCAACATGCAGGTGGACGTGGAAGCGTTTCATGGGAACTCCTTTTGAGAATGAGAGGAAAAGACTTCAGCAGGCATCGGCGCAGACGGCCTTCTTCCTGCGCTTGGGGCTGACCTCGCAGGCAGCACCCTGGCAGCAGTGTTCGGTCAGGTAGGCCAGCAGGGCGTCCATCTGCCCGAAGTTGGCGCGGTACACCAGAAAGCGGCCCTGCGGTTCGCTGCTGACCAGTTGGGCGTGCGCCAGTTCCTTGAGGTGGAAGGACAGGGCGCTCGGGCTGATTGCCAGCGCTTCCGCCAGTGCGCCGGCCGTCAGGCCGTCGGGGCCGGCACCCACCAGGGCGCGGAAGGCGCGCAGGCGCTGGGCCTGCGCCAAGGCGGCCAGTGACTTGAGGGCGTCGGTTTCAGCGTACGGCATGTTTTTCATATTTCAATGTTAGTTGAAATATTGAAACGTAGCAACCATCCATCGCGCGTCTGGGCAGTGGTGTGAGCGATGTCATGAATCCGTCACGCAACTGCCACAGGCGCGTCACGCCTCGTCGCCACACTGCCGCCATGACTGATGCAGAAATGGGAGCCGATCATGGGTCAAGGTTTTGGTGAGAAGTACGAGCAGGGCGAGGGCGTGAATGGCAGCGCCAATCTGCATTTCGAGGGCGTGGAAGCCAGCCGGCGCGAGGTGCTGAAGTGCACCGCCGCGGCCGTGGCCATGCTGGTGGGTTCGCACGCCCTGGGCGCCACGGTGGCGCGCGGCAAGCCGCTGGGCTTTACCAGTGTGCCGGTGTCGTCGGCCGATGCGCTGGCCGTGCCGCCGGAGTACGAGGCGCAGGTGCTGTACCGCTGGGGCGATGCGGTGGGTGCCAAGGCTGGCTCGCCGGCCTTCAAGGCCGACGCCTCCAACAGCTGGGAAGAACAGGCGCTGCAGGCGGGTATGCACCACGATGGCATGGCCTTCTTTCCGGTCGACGGCAACCCGCGCCACGGCCTGCTGGCCATCAACCACGAGTACACCGACGACGGGCTGCTGCACACCGATGGCATGAAGACCTGGAACGCCGACAAGGTGCGCAAGTCGCAGGCGGCCCATGGTGTCAGCGTGATCGAGGTGATCGAGCGCCAGGGCCAGTGGCGCGTGATGCCGGGTTCGCGTTACGCGCGCCGCATCACCGGCAACACGCCGATGGACGTCAGCGGCCCGGCACGCGGCCATGCGCTGCTCCAGACCGCGGCCGACCCGTCCGGCACCCGTGTGCTGGGCACGCTCAACAACTGCGCTTCGGGCAAGACGCCCTGGGGCACCTACCTGACCTGCGAAGAGAACTGGAACGGCTACTTCTCCTCGCAGGAGAAGCCCAATGCCGACGAGTTGCGCTATGGCCTGCGTCACAAGGGCTGGGGTTACCGCTGGCATGAGTTTGACGAGCGTTTCGATGCCGCCCGGCACCCGAACGAGCCGCACCGCTTTGGCTGGGTGGTGGAGATCGATCCGATGGACCCGAAGCAGACGCCCATCAAGCGCACGGCGCTGGGCCGCATCAAGCACGAGGGTGCTACCGCCACGCTGTCCAAGGACGGCCGTGCCGTGGTCTACATGGGCGACGACGAGCGTTTCGAGTACATCTACAAGTTTGTCTCGCGCGACAAGGTGCGCCCGGGCGGCTATGCGGCCAACAAGACGTTGCTGGACCACGGCACGCTCTACGTGGCGCGCTTCGATGCCCGCGGCTACGGCCGCTGGATTGCGTTGGTGCATGGCCAGAACGGCCTGACCGCCGACCAGGGCTTTGCCGACCAGGGCGAGGTGCTGGTCAAGACGCGTCAGGCGGCCGATGCCGTGGGCGCGACCAAGATGGACCGGCCGGAGTGGATTGCGGTGCATCCGCACACCGGTGAGGTGTTCGTCACCCTGACCAACAACAGCCTGCGTGGCCAGCCTGGCCGCGAGGTGGACGAGGCCAACCCGCGCCCCGACAACATCATGGGCCACATTGTCCGCTGGCGCGAGGGCGGCAGCGCCGCGCACGACGCGGCGGCCGAGGAGTTCCGCTGGATGCACTTTGCGCTGGCCGGTGACCCGAATGCCGGCAAGCCGGAGCACCGCGGCAACATCAAGGGCGACATCTACGGCAGCCCGGATGGCCTGGCCTTCGACGACAGCGGCCTGCTGTGGATCCAGACCGACGTCTCGACCTCGGTCATGAACAAGGGGCCGTACAAGCCGATCGGCAACAACATGATGCTGTGCGCCGATCCGGCCACCGGCGAGACCAAGCGTTTCCTCACCGGCCCGGCGGGCTGCGAGATCACCGGCATTGCCTTCACGCCGGACCGCCGCTTCATGTTTGTCAACGTGCAGCACCCGGGGGAAACCGCCAGCGAGCGCAGCGACCCGGCGGCGCCGCAGGCGGTGAGCAACTGGCCGGACGGCCCGGCCGGTGGCCGGCCGCGCTCGGCCACCGTGGTGATCCGCCGCAAGGACGGAGGCATCGTCGGCACCTGATGACACAGCAAAGGCCCCGTTTCCCGGGGCTTTTTCATATCTGAATGCACTGAATACAAGGAGAACCACATGAAAGAACTGCCCAACCCCACCTTCCCGCTCTCGCCCGTGACCTTGCCCCGGGGGTCGCTTCACCGCCCTGATCAGCCGGCCGTTGGCACAGGCGGCGCGCCGAACGCTGCGCTGCGTGGTGGCATTGAAGTGGCCTGGGCCAAGCACCAGGATGAAGTGAGGGCCGCGCAGCGTCTGCGCTACCAGATCTTTGCCGGCGAGATGGGCGCGCGCCTGAACACGCCGCTGCCGGAGCACGACATCGACCTGTTCGACGACTACTGTGAGCACCTGCTGGTGCGCGACCAGGCGACCCAGGAGGTGATCGGCACCTACCGTGTGCTGACGCCGGCGCAGGCGCAGCGCGTGGGCAGCACCTACAGCGACCTGGAATTCGACCTCACGCGTCTGCGCCAGCTGCGCGAGCGCATGGTGGAGCTGGGCCGCAGTTGCGTGCACCCGGAGCACCGCCACGGCGGCGTCATCATGGCGCTGTGGGGCGCGCTGGGCGAGTTCATGGTGCGCAACCAGCTCGACTACATGATCGGTTGCGCCAGCATCCCGATGCTGCACAACGGGGTGGTCAGCGGTGACGTGG
>JAYRLJ010000500.1:0-1698 GCA_041905305.1 Hylemonella sp.
CAGAACCTGCGGCTGCCCGAGCGTTTCCTGCGCTTGAAGGACGAGCAGCAGGCCGGCGCGCTGATGGCGCTGCAGCAGGTGGACGAGGCGCAGCGGCAGGCCGTGCTCGACGAGTGGGCGGCACGCTGTGGCGGCAGTACGGTGCGCAATCCCGCCGGCTACTTGTTCGGCATCATCCAGAAGGCGATCCGCGGGGAGTTCAAGGCGTGGGCGGGCAACGACGCAGCAGCGCCGCCCGCGCCGCGAGCTGCGGGGCCGGCGCCATCGTCGTCGCCTTCGGCTTCCCGCCCAGCCGACCCCGAGGTGGCGCGCGCCTACCTCGCACGGCTGCGTTCAGCCTTGCGCGATCCCTGAGCTATCCCCAGGGGATAGACGGAACAGGTCGCCTTCCAGCTGGGGGAGCAGACCGCTTGGAACTGTGCTCAAACTGTGCGTATAATGTGCTCGTGATTCCTTGCCTTTGGGAGCAACGTCATGGCCTCTACCGCTTTCGCGGATGTGCTCGAATCGGTGCGTGAAGCCGGCACGTCCCGCTTTTCCGCCACGAACGTCGCCGATGCCCTGGGCCTGCAGTACCAGGACTTGGCCACGCTGGCTGGCGTGCACCGCAACACCCTGCGCACCCACCCCGAGTCACCGCGACTCCAGGCCGCGCTTCGTGACCTGATGCGGGTGCTATCGGCCGCCTCGGCGGTGCAGCCGGATACCGCGCGTGCATTCTTCATGGTCAAGAACGAGCCCATCCCGACGTTCCACCACAAGACCCTGCTGCAGTTGGTGCAGGAAGGACGCACCGACGATGCGATCGACTACCTGGAGTCGATCAGTGCAGGGTTCACCGGATGATCCTCCTCGACCTGCCGCCCGGCACCACGCTGTTTCGCGCGCACACCCCGCAGTGGGCCAGCCGGCCAACCAGCGGCGCTGGTGCGGCGGCCAAGGGCGGGCGCTTCAACCGGGAGGGCGTCGAGGCGCTGTATCTGTCGCTGGAGGAAGCGACCGCGCTACGCGAATACCAGCAGACCTCGCCCTTCCTGCCGCCCTGCACGATGTGCTCGTACACCGTGGCATTGCGCGAGCTGGTCGATCTGCGGCAGCTCCACCGCGGCGAACCTTGGGACGAGCTGTGGCACGACTGGCGCGAGGACTGGCGCCATCTGAAATTCGACCTTCACATCGAGCCGCCCACTTGGGTGCTGGGCGACATGGTGCTGGCCCAGGGCCATACCGGAATCCTGTTCCCCAGCCAGGCGAACGATGGCGGCACCAATATCGTGGTGTTCGTGGATCGGCTCAGGGATGGCAATTCGGTCGAGGTCAATGATCCCGACGGGCGACTGCCCCGCGACCAATCCAGTTGGACGCGCTGACTCCACAGCGCGGATTCGCACTCCACCCTTCGGCCCGCCGCCGAGCTATCCCCAGGGGATAGCCGGCACACACAGCCTTCCGTGCGGAACAAACCGGGCACGCATGGGCTGCGGTTTGTTGACTGACAGCCTTCCGGCCGATGCCGATGCTGGCGACTCGCCCCTTCATCGCGAGTCGCTCCCATGGCCAACGAACGCACCGAACCCCTGCAACTGAATCTCGGATCGCTGCGCAGCGCGATGTCGCTGACGCTGCACACGCACCACGCTTCGCGCATCTGGCACGGCCGCGCGCCGACCGAGGGGCGCCCCGGCATCATCGGTCTCA
>JAYRLJ010000501.1:0-1696 GCA_041905305.1 Hylemonella sp.
TGGCCGGGTCGGTCATGATCGTGGCCGGGTTGCTGTTGATCAGGATGACCTTGTAGCCCTCCTCGCGCAGGGCCTTGCAGGCCTGCACGCCGGAGTAGTCGAACTCGCAGGCCTGGCCGATGATGATCGGGCCAGCGCCGATGATCAGGATGCTTTTGATATCTGAACGCTTGGGCATTTACTTCTTCTCCATCAGCGCCGTGAAGCGGTCAAACAGGTAGGCGATGTCGTGCGGACCGGGCGAGGCTTCCGGGTGACCCTGGAAGCAGAACGCCGGCTTGTCGGTGCGGGCCAGGCCCTGCAGCGTGCCGTCGAACAGGCTGACGTGCGTGGGGCGCAGGTTGGCCGGCAGCGACTTCTCGTCCACGGCAAAGCCGTGGTTCTGGCTGGTGATGCTGACGCGGCCGGTGTCAAGGTCCTTGACCGGGTGGTTGGCACCGTGGTGGCCGAACTTCATCTTGAAGGTCTTGGCGCCGCTGGCCAGGGCCATGATCTGGTGACCCAGGCAGATGCCAAAGGTCGGGATGCCGGTCTCGATCAGCTCGCGCGCAGCGGCAATGGCGTAGTCGCACGGCTCCGGGTCGCCCGGGCCGTTGGAGAGGAAGATGCCGTCGGGCTGGTGCTTGAGCACTTCGGCGGCCGGCGTCTGCGCCGGCACCACGGTGACCTTGCAGCCGCGTTCGGCCAGCATGCGCAGGATGTTCTTCTTGACGCCGAAGTCGTAGGCGACGACGTGGAATTTCGGGCTCTTCTGCTCGCCGTAACCCGCGCCGAGCTGCCACTCGGTCTGGGTCCAGTCGTAGGGCTTGGACACTGTCACGACCTTGGCCAGATCCTGGCCCGCCATGCTGGGCGCGGCCTTGGCAGCAGCCACGGCCTGGTCGATGACCGCCTGCGTGACCTGCTGGCCCGCGGCCAGCGCCACGATGGCGCCGTTCTGGGCACCCTTGGTGCGCAGCAAGCGGGTCAGCTTGCGGGTGTCGAGGTTGGCAATCGCCACGGTCTTCTCGCGCACCAGGTACTGCGACAGCGTTTCGGTGCTGCGGAAGTTGGACGCCAGCAACGGCAGGTCCTTGATGATGAGACCGGCGGCATGGACCTTGTCGGCTTCAATGTCCTCAGCGTTGATGCCGTAGTTGCCGATGTGCGGATACGTGAGCGTCACGATCTGCCGGCAGTAACTCGGGTCGGTGAGGATTTCCTGGTAGCCGGTGATGGCGGTGTTGAACACCACTTCGCCGACGGTGGTGCCGGTGGCACCGATGGAATTGCCGAAAAAGACCGTGCCGTCTGCGAGCGCCAGGATGGCGGGAGGGGTGGTTCCCTGGAGAGACAAAAGCACTGGGTACTCCGTTGGTTACGGGCGCGCCCACGCATTCACAAGAAACGAGTCCTGGCTGCTGCTTTTGAGAGGGATGTTCGGCGTGAAATGCGCTGGGGCGGCTGGATTTCTGAACAGTCAGTAATTATAGCCGAGAGGGGGATACCCCCTTACCGTCCTGCGACTTGATCGGCCCCACCCGAGTGCCGGCACCCGTGCTGCCGATCCGGGCATGCCGGGCGCCTCATGGTGCGAGCACAAATCGTTGCCCGGCATACCCGGACCGGCTACGAAACGTGTCTGCTGGCTGCGGCAGGAAACGGGGACATGTGGGCTGACAGGGGTGGGGCTGGCAACGATTTGTGGCACACCATG
>JAYRLJ010000502.1:0-1696 GCA_041905305.1 Hylemonella sp.
ATCGCAGTACTCGCCAGGATTGATGACGTAGTAGTGCGGGCCGAAGTTCACCTGCTGCGCGGTCAGGCTCGGGCTGTCGGGCGCGCCGACGGCCAGGTACCCGGAGCCACTGGCCGTCGTGTTGTCGCGCGTCGTGTAGTTCTTGCTGTTCACCGTGCCGGGCAGGACGTAGTTGCCGTTGCGCAGGCAGTCGGTCAGGCCTGTGTCGGTGCAGTAGCGCACGTCCGGGTAGCCGGTGACGAGGTTGGTGGTGGCCGTGCTCTGGATGCCGTAGGCGTCGTTCTTGACGCCGGTCCAGCCGCCGGTGTTCGCCGAGGTCTGCGACGGCCACGACGTGCCGTTGGCATACAGCGGCGGCAGGTAGGTGATGGCCGGGTTGTAGTAGACGCCGTTGTAGCTGGAACTGCGGTAGGGCGGCTCGTTCTGGCATGCCTGCCCGAAGTTCCCGCTGCTGGTGCCGGTGGCGCCCGAAGAACGGCAGCGCGCATCGTCGACCAGGTCGGGCAGGTAATCCCAGTCCATGCTGCCCGAGTCATCCAGGATGAACATCAGGTTGGGCAGCACGGCGTTGGGCGCCGAGGTCACCAGCGGCACCTGCGCGATGTCGGTGGTGGCCGCGTGCGACGCACCAGCCAGAGCTGCCGCGAGCAGCAGCGGTAGCAGGGGGCGGGGGAGGTGGAGGGTTCTCATCGACGATTCCTCGACGGTTTCTTGTCGGGTGCGGGGCTCACAGGGCCACGATGGACTGGACGAAGCTCACCGTATTGCGCGGGCCATCCACGCGCACCGTGATGCGGTAGTAGCGCTGGCTCGGCACAGCCAGCCCGATCACACCGGAGCCGCGGCTGCCGCCCTCGGATCCCACCGAGGTGGGCGAGGCGCTGCAGCCAATGCCGGAGTTCGGGTCACCCGCGCTGTTGCAGAGCCGATGGATCACGTAGCGCACGCGGTTGCCGGTGGTTGGGTCGCGTGCGATCGTGTTCACGCGCCCGGCGGCAGAGTTTTCCCAGGCCGTCCAGGCCGTCTCCCAACTGCCGCCAGGAGCGGGGTCGGTGATCAGCGGCCGGCTGGCGAAGTAGCCGAGGTTGGCGCCGCCGGCGACCTGGTTGGCGAACAAGGTCGCCGGATTGTTGCGGTTGCGCTCCTCGAGCCAAGCGACGGCGGCCTCGACGCCCGTGTCGGCGGCGTGCGTGGCCGACTGCTGGAACGCCAGGTTGCCTGCCACCTTGTTGCCGGTGAAGACGGAACGCATCAGCCCGATGCCGGCCAGCGTCATGGCGGCCAGGATGATCAGTGCCAGCACGAGCACGACACCGCGCTGGTTGCGCGCGGCGTGGCGGCGCGAGAGAGTAGGGGTCAACATCCTGCCTGCGCTCCTTGCCAAGCGATGTTCTTCACCGGGACGGTCGTCTCGAAGGTCTTGTAGCGGTAGTTCTGCCAGTCGGGGTCGGCCGTCAGGTTGATCGCTGCGGCGTCGCTGGCGCGCCACTCCGGCGCGGCGATCGCAGGCACCGTGGTGCCGAGCGTGCGGTCGAATTCGCCGCTGCGCGACACCACCACGACTTGCAGTGCCGACACACGCGCCCAGTTGCACTGGGTGGCGGGCGTGGCACGAACGTACTGGTCGACGCTGCCATCCATCGGAGCGGTGTTGTCGCGCCCGTAGACCGCACGCAGGCTCACGATGCCCTGGCCG
>JAYRLJ010000503.1:0-1683 GCA_041905305.1 Hylemonella sp.
GAAGATCGACATCCGCAGCGGCCTGCCCGCATTGCGCGCCGGCTGGATCGCCGAGCGCGGCGACAGCGAAGAACTCGCGGCACTCACCAGCCGCTACGGCAGCGAGCGCGCTGCCGACCCGGCGACCGCCGAGCTGCGCTTCCCCGGCCTGCATCGCAAGCCCCGCCGCGCCAAGGCTGGCCGGAACGTGACGCAGATGCACTACGCGCGGGCGGGCATCGTCACGCCGGAGATGGAATTCGTCGCCATCCGCGAAGCGCTGCGCCGGCGCGAATACCTCGACAGCCTGCGCAGCGCGGGCCCCACCGGTCAGAAGATGGCCGAACTGCTCGGCCGCCAGCACCGCGGCCAGAGCTTCGGCGCCGCCATCCCCGAAGAAATCACCCCCGAATTCGTGCGCGACGAAGTCGCCCGCGGGCGGGCCATCATCCCGGCCAACATCAACCACCCGGAAACCGAGCCGATGATCATCGGGCGCAACTTCCTGGTGAAGATCAACGCCAACATCGGCAACTCCGCGCTCGGCTCCGGCATCCAGGAAGAAGTCGAAAAGATGACCTGGGCCATCCGCTGGGGCGGCGACACGGTGATGGACCTCTCCACCGGCAAGCACATCCACGAGACGCGCGAGTGGATCATCCGCAACAGCCCGGTACCCATCGGCACGGTGCCGATCTACCAGGCCCTCGAGAAGGTCGACGGGCGCGCCGAGGAACTGACCTGGGAGATCTTCCGCGACACGCTGATCGAGCAGGCCGAACAGGGCGTGGACTACTTCACCATCCACGCCGGCGTACGCCTGCCCTACGTGCCGATGACTGCGAAGCGCATGACCGGCATCGTCAGCCGCGGCGGCAGCATCATGGCCAAGTGGTGCCTGGCGCACCATCAGGAGAGCTTCCTCTACACCCACTTCGAGGACATCTGCGAGATCATGGCCGCCTACGATGTGGCCTTCAGCCTCGGCGACGGGCTGCGCCCGGGCAGCATCTACGATGCCAACGACGAGGCGCAACTGGCGGAACTGAAGACGCTGGGCGAACTGACGCAGATCGCCTGGAAGCACGACTGCCAGGTGATGATCGAAGGTCCGGGCCATGTGCCGATGCAGCTGATCAAGGAGAACATGGACCTGCAGCTCGACTGGTGCGACGAGGCGCCCTTCTACACGCTGGGGCCGCTGACCACCGACATCGCGCCGGGCTACGACCATATCACCAGCGGCATCGGCGCGGCGATGATCGGCTGGTACGGCACGGCGATGCTGTGCTACGTGACGCCCAAGGAGCAC
Organism: Hylemonella sp.; assembly: GCA_041905305.1. Lineage (GTDB taxonomy): Bacteria > Pseudomonadota > Gammaproteobacteria > Burkholderiales > Burkholderiaceae_C > Hylemonella. The sequence continues at coordinate 1,292 of JAYRLJ010000503.1, forward strand.
CTCGGGCTGCCGGACAAGGACGACGTCAAGGACGGGATCATCACCTACAAGATCGCCGCCCATGCCGCCGATCTGGCCAAGGGTCATCCGGGGGCGCAGATCCGCGACAACGCGTTGTCGAAGGCGCGCTTCGAGTTCCGCTGGGAGGACCAGTTCAACCTCGGGCTCGATCCGGACAAGGCCAGAGAGTTCCACGACGAGACGCTGCCCAAGGACAGTGCGAAGGTGGCGCATTTCTGCTCGATGTGCGGCCCGCACTTCTGCAGCATGAAGATCACCCAGGATGTGCGCGACTTCGCCGCCACCCAGGGCATCGCCGAAGCCGACGCCCTCCAAAAGGGCCTCGAGGTCAAGGCCGTCGAGTTCGTCAAACAGGGAGCGGAGATTTATCG
>JAYRLJ010000504.1:0-1674 GCA_041905305.1 Hylemonella sp.
AGATGCTGTCGACCACGCGGCGCGATGTCTTGATGTCGCGGCCTTGCTCAAGCCATGTGTACAGACTGGAGCTGATGCCTGCGAGCTGGGCGACGTCTTCGCGCCGCAGGCCGGGGGTGCGCCGTCGGCTGCCGGGCGCGACGTTTAGGCCGACCTCGGCCGGGGAGATGCGCGCACGGCGCGTGCGCAGCAAGCCTGCCAGTTCCTGTCTCCGATACTCGTCTTTTGTCGAGGGCGCTCTGAGCATGGTCTGCGCAACATATCACAAAAAATCATGGGGTCCGGCTTCATGGGAAAGGCGGCCCGCCTGCTACCCACGGGGCATTTGCGGATGATGGCGGCCCAATGCAACAATCCGCCATGACTGAAGCCGTCCTCTATGAAACCAGGGGCCCTGTCGCGATCATTACGATCAACCGGCCCGAAGCACGCAATGCCATGAACCAGGCGGTGCGTGAAGGATTCTCCAAGGTGTGGCCGCGTTTCGAGCAGGACGCGTCGGTGCGGGTGGGCATTCTTGCCGGCGCTGGTCCCACGTTCTGTGCCGGGTTGGACCTGAAGGAAGCGGCCGACCTGGGCGTGGGCGTTCCGCCGCGCGACTGGATGCCGGTGCTGGGTGACAACTTTCAGGTGAGCAAGCCCGTGATTGGCTGCTGGCGCAGATGTGCGACCTGTGTGTGGCCGACGAAACTGCGCGATTCGCCATCACCGAAGCCCGGGTGGGGCGTGGAATGCCTTGGGCGGCTCCCTTGATCAATATGCTGCCGCAGCGCATCGTGCTGGAGCTGACACTCACCGGTGACCCGCTGACGGCGCAGCGGGCGTATGAACTCGGTTATGTCAACCGGCTCGCACCGACAGGGCAGGCGCTGGACGTGGCCCTGGAGATGGCGCAGCGCATTGCCGACAATGCGCCGCTGACGGTGAGCGCCGCCAGGGAGATGGTGCGACTGTCAACGGAGATGGGAACCACCGCTGCCCGCAGCGCCGCCATTGCCGCGTTCGAAAAGGCCTATCTCAGCGAAGACGCGCTGGAAGGTCCGCGTGCTTTTCGGGAGAAGCGCAAGCCAGTGTGGAAAGGGCGATGACGCCGCACCCTGCGGGCGGCGCCGGGCAACGGACGAAACGCCTGACCTGATTCAACTCGCCGATTTCTTCAGCGCATCGACGTGCTTCTGGACGATGGTGCCCTTGAAGAAGTTCTTGTTCAGATGAGTGAACAGATTCACCGGGTTGCGGAAGACAAAGTCCTTGAAGTCTTCCGCCGTGATGAGTCCGTGCTCGACCATCTCGTACGCTTCCTCGCCGACCTCGGTCATGTCAGCCACGTCCCAGTGGCCGATGTCCGAACCCAGCAGGGTGTTGATCTTGGCGCCATAAGGATTTTTCTTGGTGTCGAAGGCCCACGCGGTGATCGGATCATCGGCCTCGCAGCCGAAGTAGAAGTTGGGCACGAACAGATCCTTGATGTCGCGCGCGTGCTCGATCTTGCAGGCCGCGAAGTCGTCCACCGGCCCCGGATCACCGGGCACGGGCACCGAGCCGAAGCTGGGGTTGCCTGCCCATAGCGCGCGGTTGCGCCCCTCTTCGGTGTCCAACTTGCCCTCGAGCCACTTGCCGCCGTACTTGCCGTGCAGCTCGAAGAACTTCTGCCGGTCCAGGTTGGCCGGGTTG
>JAYRLJ010000505.1:0-1273 GCA_041905305.1 Hylemonella sp.
CGACCACGTGGACTTGAAGGTGTGGCAAAGCGCCCAGGGCGCAGTCGTCGTGTCGAACTCCGAAGGTCTGCGTCGGCGCGCCCGTCAGCTTACGGTGGTCGACGAACAGGTCGACGTCCCCAAGGCAACCCTGCGCAACTTCCTCTACGGCCTGCGACTGCACCAGTGGCTGAAGAACCTGCTCGTGTTTCTGCCCCTGCTGCCCATCATCGGCTCCGTCACGCAGCCGATGCTGGTTGCCGCGGTCTCGATGTTCCTCGCGTTCAGCCTGTGTGCCTCGGCGATCTACATCTTCAATGACCTGCTCGATCTGGAAGCCGATCGCCATCACCATCGAAAGAAGAAGCGGCCCTTTGCCGCCGGGTTGATCCCGATCTCGCAGGCGGTGCCGCTGGCTCTCGCCTTGCTCGCAGTCAGTGCGGCACTGGCAGTCCTGACGCTGCCACCGCTCGCGGTCGCCACGCTGGTGGGCTACGTCCTGCTCACGACGGCGTACTCGACCTTCCTCAAGCGCCGCATGCTCGTCGACGTGTTTGCCTTGGCCATGCTGTACACCATGCGCATCCTGGCGGGGTCGGCGGCCACCCAGGTCGAACCCTCCTTCTGGTTGCTCGGTTTCTCGATGTTCATGTTCCTGAGCCTGGCGCTGGCCAAGCGCTACGTCGAGGTCAGCGAGATGGTCGCCAGCACCCAGACCCTTGTCAAAGGCCGCGCCTACGTCGCCGGCGACAACGCCTTCATTCTGGCGACCGGGCTGTCCGCGGGCCAGCTGTCGATCCTGACCCTCAGCCTGTACCTCAACGATCCAACCGTGGCCCAACGATATGGTCACCCGTACGGCCTGTGGCTTCTGTGTCCGCTGCTGCTCTACTGGCTGGTGCGCATCTGGCTGAAAGCGCACCGCGGGGAATTGCACGATGATCCTGTGGTCTTCGCGGCCACCGACCGGATCAGCCAGACCATCGTGATACCGCAGGGCCTAGCTGCGCGCGATGAAGAACGTGCCGCCGCAAATGAGCGCAACGCCCAGCATGCGCGACGCGTTCACCGCCTCGCCGAACCAGAAGTAGCCCGCGATGAGCACCAGGACGTACGACACGCTCAGGAACGGGTAGGCGAAGCTCAACTCCACTCGCGACAGCGCCATCAGATGCAGCCCCATGCTGAACACCAGGACCGCCAGGCCACCAATCACGAACGGGTTGAGTGCAACGACGGGCAGCATGCTCAAAAGACTGCCGCCGCTGAACTCAAACTTGCCGATGGTGTTCAT
>JAYRLJ010000505.1:1325-1669 GCA_041905305.1 Hylemonella sp.
AGAATCTGCGATATCGCATTGGTCGACACCACGGCCAGAATCAGGGGAATGTATTGCTGCATGTAGGATCGGGCGTCAAGGCCCCTCAGTGGTTGGAAACGAGGTCGGCGCGGCCTTCGTTGCGAAGGCCGCTCATCGGAATCACGCCATCGAATGGCGTGCGCTGCGCTGAAAGGTACACGCCGATGCCGGGGCGCGCAATGCGCGTGCGGGCTTCGGTGTCACGGTCATGCTGAGTGATTCGGTTCGTTCTTGGGGGCGGGTACTTCGGCCTTCGCACCATGTGGTTCCGATGAGCGGCCGCGCTGCCATGCTCGACGCGATCGTGGCCGAAGCGGGCGGGG
>JAYRLJ010000506.1:0-1108 GCA_041905305.1 Hylemonella sp.
GCCACGTCCCTGGTGGAAACCTGCAAGCCCCTCGGCCAAAAATAAGCGATCTGCCCCCAGCGGATGAGGGACAGCGCCACCACCAGCGGCACCACCAACACCCAGGCCCGGAGCAGTCCGCGCAGGATGGCGCGCAGACCGGTGTGAAGTACGAGAGGAATGCGGTGGTGGATGGCAGTGGCAGGCTTCATTACATGGTTTCAGCGAACAATTCGCGGCCAATGAGCATACGCCGGATTTCGCTGGTTCCGGCGCCGATCTCGTACAACTTGGCATCGCGCCACAGGCGCCCCAGGGGGTATTCGTTGATGTAGCCGTTACCGCCAAAGATCTGCACGCCCTCGCCGGCCATCCAGGTGGCCTTTTCGGCGCACCACAGAATGACGGAGGCGCAATCCTTGCGCACCTGGCGCACGTGCTCCAAGCCCAGCAGGTCCAGGTTCTTGGCCACGGTGTAGGCAAAGCTGCGCCCGGCCTGCAGCACGGTGTACATGTCGGCCACCTTGCCCTGGATGAGTTGGAACTCGCCAATGCTCTGGCCGAACTGCTTGCGGTCGTGGATGTAGGGCACCACGTTGTCCATCACGGCCTGCATGATGCCCAAGGGGCCGCCGGTGAGCACGGCACGCTCGTAGTCCAGGCCGCTCATCAGCACCTTGGCGCCGTTGTTCAGGCCGCCCAGGATGTTTTCAGCCGGGACTTCGACGTTGTTGAACACCAGCTCGCCGGTGTGGCTGCCGCGCATGCCCAGCTTGTCGAGCTTCTGGGCAATGGAAAAACCTTTCATGCCCTTCTCGATCAGGAAAGCGGTCACGCCACGCGCGCCCAGCTCGGGTTCGCTCTTGGCGTAGACCACCAGGGTGTCGGCATCGGGGCCGTTGGTGATCCACATCTTGGAGCCGTTGAGCAGGAAGTAGCCGCCCTTGTCTTCGGCCTTGAGCTTCATGCTGATGACGTCGGAACCCGCGCCGGGCTCGCTCATGGCCAAGGCACCGACATGCTCGCCGGAGATAAGCTTGGGCAGGTACTTGGCGCGCTGGGCGTCGTTGCCGTTGCGCTTGATCTGGTTCACGCACAGGTTGGAATGCGCGCCGTACGAGAGGCCCAC
>JAYRLJ010000506.1:1118-1667 GCA_041905305.1 Hylemonella sp.
CTGGCCGACGCGCGCGAGATTTCTTCCATGGCCACCATGTGCGCCAGGTAGCCCATGTTGGCACCGCCGTACTGCTCGGGTACGGTGATGCCCAGCACGCCCAGGTCGCCCATCTTGCGCCACAGGTCCATGGGGAACTGGTCGTTCTTGTCGATCTCGGCAGCGCGTGGGGCGATTTCGGCTTGCGCAAATTCGCGCACTGCGTCGCGCAGCGCGTCAATGTCTTCACCGAGTTGGAAATTCAGTCCGGGCAGGTTGCTCATGGGGTCTCCTCTAGGGGTTGGAATACAAAGAATGGATCGGGGGTCGGCGCTCAGGCGACCACTGGGGTGGTGCGTCGGCGCGCGGTGGTGTCGCGGCTCTTGGCCAGCAGCGCGCGCGCCTCTTTTTCGTGGGTCTTGATCTCGTCGAGGTTGGCCTGCAATTCGGCCATCTGGTCTTCGACCTGCTTGCGATGGGTGGCCAGCACGTCGAGAAACTTCTTTAGCTGCGCGCCGGTGTCGCGTGGGCTGTCGTACATCTCGATGATGTCCTTGGCTTCGGTGAGCG
>JAYRLJ010000112.1:0-8685 GCA_041905305.1 Hylemonella sp.
AGCCCCTTGCGTGATGGCGTTCCGCGTGCCACGCGTCGTGATGACCGCGGGATCGAGCACGACCTCGATGAGCGTGCCTTGCGGGCGCGCCACGGCCGCCTTCAGCTCCGCTTCGAATTCAGCCGTGCGCGTGATGCGCACGCCGGCATAGCCGTAAGCGCGCGCCAGCGCGGCAAAGTCCGGATTGCTCAGCTGTGAGCCGCTGACGTGCTGCGGGTACTCACGCTCCTGGTGCATGCGGATGGTGCCGTACATGCCATTGTTGAGCAGCACGATGATGCTTTTGCCACCATGCTGCATCGCGGTGGCCAGCTCCTGCCCGTTCATCAGGAAGTCGCCGTCACCGGCGATGGTGAACGCCGTGCGACCGGTGAGGATGGAGGCGGCAATGCCGGCCGGCACGCCATAGCCCATGGCGCCATTGGTCGGCGCCAGCTGCGTCTTGGCGCCCTTGGCCAGCCCCTGAAAACGCCAGAAACGGTGCACCCAGCTGGCGAAGTTGCCAGCGCCGTTGGTGACCACCGTGTCGGCCGGCAGGTGCTGCAGCAGCAGGCCGATGATGGCGGGCATGTCGATCTCACCCGGCAAGGCCTGCGGCTGCAGGTTGGTCAGGTAGTCGGCATGGCAGGCCTGCGTCCACGCCTCCCAGGCCACGTTCGGTGGTGCCGTCAGCACCTCCAGCGAACGCGCAGCGGCGTTCATGGTGGCGTTGATGGCCAGATCGGCTTGGTAGACGCGATTGAGCTCCTCGGCACTGGCGTGGATGTGCACCAGCGTCTGCTTCGTGCGCGGGGCCTGCAGCAGCGTGTAGCCACCGGTGGTCATTTCGCCCAGGCGCGGACCGATGGCCAGGATGAGATCGCTGTCCTGCACGCGCTGCGCCAGCTTGGGGTTGGGTGCAATGCCCACATCACCGGCGTACTGCGGGTGGAAGTTGTCGAAGGTGTCCTGGAAACGGAAGGCATTGGCCACCGGCAGCTTCCAGTTTTCAGCAAAGCGCTGCAGCGCCTGCGCCGCCTGCGGCGTCCAACCGCCACCGCCGGCAATGACCAGTGGCCGTTCCGATTTCAATAGCAGCTCACGCAAGGTACGCAAGGCACCGGGGTCGCTCCAGGCCTGTGCCGGCTCGATGCGCGGCAGCGGTACCACGTCCACTTCCTGCACCAGCATGTCCTCCGGCAACACCAGCACCACCGGGCCAGGACGGCCGTTCATGGCGGTAGCGAAGGCGCGCGCGACGTACTCCGGAATGCGGCGCGCATCGTCGATGCGCTCCACCCGCTTGGCGAAGCCTTTGGTACTGGGGCCGAAGAAGGCGTTGTAGTCGACCTCCTGGAAGGCCTCACGGTCACGCATGTCGCTCGCCACATCGCCCACGAACAGCACCATGGGGGTGGAGTCCTGGAAGGCGGTGTGCACGCCGATGGAGGCGTTGGTGGCGCCGGGGCCGCGCGTCACGAAGCACACGCCCGGACGGCCGGTCAGCTTGCCCTGCGCCTCGGCCATGAAGGCGGCACCGCCCTCCTGCCGGTTGATGACAAAACGGATCTGGTCGCGGTAGGCATGGAAGCCGTCGAGCACCGCGAGATAACTTTCGCCCGGCACGCCGAAGGCATGGGTGACGCCCTGGGCAACCAGGCATTCAACGAGAAGATGGCCAGCAAGTTGAGTTTTCATGGGCACTGATTGTGCCCTGCTGCCGGCGCCAGATCAGCCGCGTACGCGACGCCCCACCCCCACGGCAGTGAACACGCTGAGCAGCAACACCGCCGCCGCCACGTAGAAGGTAGTGCTGTAGTGGCCGCGGTCCATCAGGGCGCCGAACATCAGCGGCGCCACCGCAAAGCCAACGTCGAAACCGGAATAGACGGTGCCATAGACGCGGCCGGTGGCGCCCTTGGGCGTGGCCTTCTTGACCATCATGTCGCGCGAAGGGTTGCCGATGCCGATGGCAAAGCCGGTGGCCGCCAGCACGGCCATGGTCCCGTCGGCACCGAGCCAGCCACTACCGCACAGCAGCAGCAGCCCCGCCCCACCGCCCATGCACCAGGCCACCACGCGGTCGCTGTCGGCATGACGGGCCGCCACGAAACCACCGATGAAGATGCCTGCCGCCGCGCACAGCATGTAGGCGGTGAGCGTGAGCGTGGCGGCCTCCAGACTGACGGCATGCAAGGCCTGCAGCAGCGAGACCGCGTAGTTCTGCACCAGCGCCAACGTCATGGTGGACAGCATGAAGAAGGCAAAACACCACCACACCACCGGCAGCTTGAGAAAAGCCAGATCGCTGTCGCCAGCCTGCGGCGCGCGTACCACCACCTCGGTGCGCAGCTTGCCACGCTGCAGCACCAGCAGCGCCAGGATGGCGGCGTACATCACCGCGGCAGCCACATAGGCGCCACGCCATCCCAGCACCCCACCGAGGCCAACCAGGAACACCGGCGCCACCGCCCAGCCCAGGTTGCCGGTCAGGCCGTGCGCGCTGAAGGCATGGCCCAGGCGCGGTGCCGAGACGCGCTGATTCAGAATGGTGAAGTCCACCGGGTGGAAGGGCGCATTGCCCAAGCCCGCCAGCACCGCCACGGCCAGCAAACCGGCATAGCCTTGTACGACCGATGCCATCAGGCAGGCGGCGATGAAGAGCACTTCAGACGCAAACAGCACGCGTCGCGCGCCAAAGCGGTCCACCACAAAACCGGCACTGGCTTGCCCCAGACCGGAGACGACGAAGAAAACGGACATGAGCAAGCCAAGTTCGGCATAGCTCAAGCCGAACTCGCGCATGAAGACGGGAAACAGCAGCGGCAGCAACAGGTGGGAAAAATGCGAGCTGGCGTGGGCCAGACCGACGAGACCGATGATGGAGGCGTCCTGGCGCAGCGGCACTGCGTTGGCGGCAAGGGTGGTGGCAGTCATGACCGCATCGTAATCGGCTTTGCACCTGTTGCGCGCCGGGGCATGCCCCCGCAGGCATACTCGGCTGCATGGAGCACGCTCGCCACCCGCATCAACACCACGGCCATGGACACGCCCATGACCATCACCACGCGCCCACCGACTTCAACCGCGCCTTCGTGCTCGGTATCGCGCTCAACACCGGCTTTGTCGCCATCGAGGCCTGGTATGGCTGGCAGATCAACTCGCTGGCCTTGCTGGCCGACGCTGGCCACAACCTGAGCGACGTCGCCGGCCTGCTGCTGGCCTGGCTGGCGGCCCTGGCCGGACGCCGCCAGCCCGACAGTCGCCACACGTACGGCTGGCGCCGTGCCTCCATCCTGGCCGCGTTCAGCAACGCCGTGCTGCTGCTGCTGGCCATGGGCTCGCTGGCCTGGGAGGCGGTAGGCCGCCTGAACTCGCCTGAGGCTACCCAGGGCTGGACCATCATCACCGTGGCAGCCATCGGCATCGTGGTCAACACCGCCACCGCCCTGCTGTTCCTGCGCGGGCGCGAGCACGACCTCAATGTACGAGGCGCCTTCCTCCACATGGCGGCCGATGCGCTGGTGTCGCTGGGCGTGGTCGTTGGCGGCGCGCTCTACCTCTGGCAGGGCTGGGCCTGGCTGGACCCGGTGATCAGCCTGGGCATTGCCGCCGTCATCGTGGCCGGCAGTTGGGGGCTGCTGCGGCAGTCACTGCACCTGCTGTTCGACGGTGTGCCCGAGGGCATTGACCTCACGGCCGTGCACGACTGGCTGGCCGCACGCCCAGGTGTGGCGCGGGTGGATGACCTGCACGTCTGGGCCATGAGCACCACGCAAGTGGCACTGACCGCGCACCTCGTCATGCCGGATGGCACACCGGGTGATGACTTCCTGCGCGAGACCAGCGAGGAACTGCTGGCGCATTACGGCATCAACCACAGCACGCTGCAGGTGACACGCGCACCATTGATGCCGGCGTGCCGTGATTTTCATGATTGAAATGCGATCTATCCCTTTCTGGATATGCGCAGTATGCTATTGAATTCATAGCATACAGATGCGCCGGGCTCCCCGCCTGCACGTTTGTGCGGCTTGGGCTACAGTGCGCAAACGCAACCTCTGCCTCACACCCGACCATGACCAACCTTGCCAACTTCCCCGTTACCCGCAAATGGCCTGCCCAGTTCCCGGATCGCCTGCAGCTCTACTCGCTGCCCACGCCCAACGGCGTGAAGGTGTCCATCATGCTGGAGGAGATCGGCCTGCCGTATGAGGCGCACCTGGTGAGCTTCGACAGCAACGACCAGCTCTCGCCCGAGTTCCTGAGCCTGAACCCCAACAACAAGATCCCCGCCATCCTTGACCCGCATGGTCCCGGCGGCCAGCCGCTGCCGCTGTTCGAATCCGGCGCCATCCTGATCTACTTGGCCGAGAAGACCGGCAAGCTGATCCCGACCGACGCCGCGCGCCGCTACGAGACGCTGCAGTGGCTGATGTTCCAGATGGGCGGCATTGGTCCCATGTTCGGCCAGCTGGGCTTCTTCACCATCTTTGCCGGCAAGGACTATGAAGACAAGCGCCCGCGCGACCGCTACGCCACCGAGTCGCGCCGCCTGCTGGGCGTGCTCAACCAGCGCCTGCAGGGCCGCCAGTGGATCATGGGCGACGAGTACACCATTGCCGACATCGCCATCTTCCCCTGGGTGCGCAACCTGCTGGAGCGCTACAAGGCAGGCGAGTTGGTGGGCGCTCAGGACTTCCCGGAAGTCAACCGTGTGCTGGCCGCCTTCGTGGCGCGCCCGGCCGTGGCCAAGGGGTTGAGCATTCCACAACGCCCCGCCTGAGCGGCGCACGCCGGCCTGGCCGAGGCATGCCGGGTCTGCCCTGATAGGCTCCTCCAGGAATGACGCCTAGAATGGCAGTACCCCCATCATCCGCTGCCCCCATGGCCACTATCACCTGGATCGAAAGCAAGCCGACCTGGACCGCGCTGCTCAACAACGTGCCAGTCTGCACGCTCAAAGCCAAGGACATCGGCGGTTGCACTGCCGACTGGCTGGACGGCCGCGTGTGGGCGCCACCGGCTCACATGCCCAAGGCCACGCCCCAGACCACCCGCTTCTTCGCCGGCGTGGACGAGGCCAAACTGGCAGTGGAACAAGCACTGGCGGCCTGAACTTCTCGCGCCCGTCGCTTACCGCAACAAAAAAACCGCTCATGCGTCTGCAAGAGCGGCTTTTTTACGCGTCCCATTGGCACCCCGACACCGCAGAATGGTCGCTCAACGCTATCTAATCAATAGCAAAACGTACTTGCAGCGCCGCTCACCGCCCCATCAAGGCGCGCACATGCGCCGCCGTGCCGCCGGCCAGACCGTCCAGGCTGTAACCACCTTCGAGCACCGAGACCACGCGCCCCTGTGCCGATGCGTCGGCCACTGCCATCAGCTCGCGCGTGATCCAGTAGAAATCCTCGTCGGTGAATTTCAGTCCCCCCAACGGGTCCAATTGATGGGCGTCGAAGCCGGCCGAGATGATGAGCAGTTCCGGCTCGAATTCGCGCAGCGCGGGCAGCATGTCCTTCTCCATCGCGGCGCGGAAGGCGACCGATCCGCTGCCGCGCGCCAGCGGAATGTTGACGATGTTGCCCGCCACGCCCGTCTCCTGCCAGGCGCCGGTACCCGGGTAGAACGGCGACTGGTGGCTGGAGCCATAGAACAGATCCGGGTCGTCCCAGAACGAGTGCTGCGTGCCGTTGCCGTGGTGCACGTCAAAGTCGACCACCGCCACGCGCTTGAGGCCGTGCGCCGCGCGCGCATGCAGCGCTGCAATGGCCGCCTGGTTGAAGACGCAAAAACCCATGGCACGGTTGGCCTCGGCATGGTGGCCGCAGGGGCGCGTGGCGCAAAAGACGTTCTGCGCGACCCCCGTCACCACGTCGTCCACCCCGGCGCAGGCCGCCCCCACGCAACGCATCACCGCTTCCAGCGTGCCGGGCGACATGATGGTGTCGCCTGCGTCCAGCGCGCGGTACCCCTCACGCGGTGACAGCGCCCTGACCTCGTCCACGTAGTCGGGTGTGTGGACATGCAGCACCTGCTCGTAGCTCCCCAGCGGGGCATCGCGCCAGCCCACGCCGCTGAACTCCGGTGTCTTCAGCGCCACCAGCACGGCCTCCAGGCGCTCGGGCGACTCGGGGTGGTGCGGGCCCGGTTGATGGTTGAAACAGGCTGGGTGGGTGTAGATCAGGGTGCTCATGGCAAAACGACTTTCCCGGACGACGAGGTGTGCGGCGAACCACTCGCGGCCTCAACAGCGTAGTACGAACGCCGCAAGGCGACAAGCCCCATGGGGATCGCCAGACCATTGCAGCGGCCGAAGCCGGTATCGCGCAGCGCGTCCAGCTCAGCGTTCAGTCATTCGATCCTCGCACCGTCACGCACCAGCCGCGTCTTCAGATGCGTCACCGACAGCATCTGCATCGGTTGCCCGCCGGCCATCGCCGCCGCCGTGCCCGCCGCCTGCCCCATGACGAAGCAGGCCCCACTGGCGCGCGCAGCCGACTGGCCCTCGTGCGTCATCGAGGCGCAGCGCCCCGCCACCAACAGGTTGCTCACGCGGCGTGGCACCAGCATGCGCCATGGCAGGTCGTTGTAGCTGCGGTCGGGATCGCGTGGGAAAGCCCAATCGATGCGGCCGTCCTGGTGCAGCTCCATGGGCCAGGCGTTGATACCGATGCTGTCCTCGAAGCGTGCTGAGCCCAGGATGTCCTCCCCGGTCAGCGCATACAGCCCTTCGATGCGCCGCGTCTCGCGGATGCCCACCTGCGGTGCGATTTCCACAATCTGCGAGGCGGCAAAGCCCGGCACCTGCTCACGCAGGAAACGGAAGTACTCGACGATCTGGCGGCGACCTTGCAACTCGCCTTCGCTCAGCTCCCGTGCATCCACGCCGTTCATGGCCTGCCCGCGCACGTTCTTCAGCTGCGTCACGTTAGCGCGCCATTCAGTGGGGTTGATCTGCGGCCGCACGATCGCCCCGCTGCGCGGGAAGGCATAACGCCCCGGGTGCGCCGTCTGCGCGCGGGCCATGTAGTCGTTGATGGCGCTGAACTCGCCAATGGCGGCCAGCGCCGCCGGCGCATCCACATGCCCGACGCGGAACATGGTGGACGGGAACAGCCCGCTGCCCTGCCCGTCGCCCACCTCAAAGGGCACGCCGGCAAACGCCGCTACGTCGGCATCGCCCGAGCAATCAATGAACACCTGGGCACGGATGGCCTGGCGGCCGGACTTGGTCTCGACCACCAACGCCTCGATGCAATCGCCCGTCATCAGGACCGACGCCGCCCAGGCGTGGAACAGCACGCTGACGCCTGCGGCCTGCAGCAGCTGGTCGGCCGCGCACTTGTAGATGGACGTGTCGTAGGAGCGCACGCGGATACGCCCTTGCATGCCATCCTGTGGCGTGTTCAGGCCGCCCAGCGCGTCGATGCGTGCGAGCAACTCGTCCACCACGCCATGCACCAGCTGCTGCATTTCGCCATTGCGCCGCCCGTAGAGACCGGCGAAGTTCGTCACCCCACCCGCCGTGCCCATGCCGCCCAGAAAGCCGTAGCGCTCCACCAGCAAGGTGCGGACGCCGTTGCGCGCGGCGCTCACTGCGGCCGCCAGGCCGGCCGGCCCCCCGCCCACCACCACCACGTCATACTCGCCGTAGACCGGCAGCGTGCGGCCGGGCTCCTGCATCGTCGCTACGCCGCTCATTCGATCTTGATGCCGCGGCTGCTGATGATGGCCTGCATGATCTTCACCTCGTCCTGCACACGCGACTTCAGCGCGAGCGACGAGGCCGTGGCCGGCGCCTGCCAGCCCTGGCTGAACAGCTTCTGGCGCACGCCGGCGTCCTGCAGGACCGCCGGCAGCACAGCGGCCAACCGGCCCTGCGCCGCCTTGCTGAGCGACGCCGGCCCCACCAGCGCGGTCCACACCTCCAGCTGAAAGTCCTTCACGCCGGCCTCGCTCAGTGGCGGGATGTCCGGTGCCAACGTGCTGCGACCGCTGGTGATGCCGATGGCCTTGAGCTTGCCCGCCTTGATCTGCGGCTGTGCAATGCCCGGCGGCATCAGCGCCAGCTCGATCTGCTTGCCCAAGAGGCCTGTGACCACAAAGGGATTGCCCTGGTAGGGCACATGCGTCGCCGCAAGACCGGGCACGCGCGCCTTCAGCAGCTCCATGCCCAGGTGCGCCACCGAACCGGTGCCCACGGAGCCGTAGTTCCACTTGTTGCCGGCCGCCACCGCCGCGTCGAAAAAGGCCTTGCCGCCGGGCGCATCGGGTTGCGCCACCAGCACCAGCGGCGCCGTGCCGACCAGCGTGAGGAAGCTGAAATCGCGTGCCGGGTCGTACGGCAGGCCAGGGAACAGCATCTTGGCCGAAGTCAGGTTGCCGTTGATGACGATGCCCAGCGTGTGGTCGTCCGTCGCCTTGGCGATCTGCGCGGTGGCGATGTTCCCCGACGCCCCCACCTTGTTCTCAACGATCACCGGCTGTCCCAGCGCCTTGGACAACGGTTCCGCAATGGCACGCGCTGCGCCGTCCGGCGTGGAACCGCCGGGGAACCCCACCAGCAGGTGCACCGGCTTGCTGGGCCAGGTATCGGCGACAGCATGCGAAGCGCTGCCAAACAGGGCGAACAACACCAGGGCGCCGAGCCAGGCACGTTTGGACAAATGGACAGGCATGGAAATCCTCCTTGTTCTTGCT
>JAYRLJ010000507.1:0-1666 GCA_041905305.1 Hylemonella sp.
CGCGAAGAAGTTCGGCCCGCCGAGGACAAGGTGCCGCACGATGCATACGAGCTGCCGGCCGATTTGCTCGAGCCGCTGCGTAAAAAAGCTAAAGATATTGGCCTATGGGCTGTGCGATCTCCAGCTGAATACGGCGGTGGCGGCTTAGGCCTGGAAGCCTCTACAGTCTTCTCAGAAGAGGCCGCGCGCTGCAAGATGGGCGCCTATATTCCCGCATGTGGGGCCACGGGCAGCAACGTGCCGGCGCCGATCTTACTGGGCACTAGAGAGCAGATTGAAAAATTTGCCGTACCTGCGATTCGGGATGGCGCGAAAAACTTCATTGCGATCAGCGAACCATCAGGGGGCTCGGACCCCGCCCGCTCAATCCGAACCCGTGCTGTGCGCAAAGGTGACCGCTACATCATCAATGGATCCAAGCTCTGGATTTCAGGAGCAAAGAGCGCCAAGTGGGGCTTAGTGTTCGCACGCACTGGTGACCAAGGCGATCGCGCAGGCATTACCTGCTTCATCGTCGACGGAAAGCCGAAGGGCATGACCATGCGCGAGGTACCCGTCATTCGCGCATGGCCAACCTACGAAATTACTTTCGAGAACGTCGAAATACCCGTCGAGCACAGGCTTGGCGAGGAGGGACAGGGGTTTGCTCTCTGCGAGCGGTGGCTGGTCGAGAACCGAGTGCCTTATGCGGCGGGGTGCATCGGTATCGCGCAGGAAGCTCTGGAGATCGCGATCTCGTGGGCCCGCGAACGTCGTGCTTTCGGCTCAACCTTGGCCGAGAAGCAGTCAATCCAGTGGATGATTGCAGACAGTGATATGGAGCTCCGTGCCGCGCGCCTGTTGGTGCAGGACGCTGCTCGCAAGTGCGACGCAAATCAGTCGTTCAAGGTAGAGGCATCCATCTGCAAGGTGGTAGCCACAGAGACTGCCGGACGCGTAGTCGATCGCTGCTTGCAGATCCTTGGCGGTATGGGCTTGGCAAAGGAGATGCCACTAGAGCGCTGGTATCGCGAAATGCGGATCAAGCGCATTGGCGAAGGCCCATCCGAAGTGCATCGAATGGTGCTGGCACGCCAACTGCTTAGCGGCTCGAACGGTTGAAGCGAGAGATCATGTCCATTGACCTCGAAATCATGGGTGACGGCATCGCCCGCATCACCATTAACCGCCCCGAGCGACACAACGCCTTCGACGAAGAGCACTACCGCGACATCTCGCTGGCTTGGTCGCGCGTGCGTGACGACGCGGAAATTCGCTGCGTCATTGTCACCGGTGCGGGCGAAAAGTCGTTCAGCGCGGGCGCCGACCTCAACTCCTTCTTCGGGAAAAAGACCGCGACCGATATGTACCTGACCCAGAAGGATCAGTTGCTCAATCGCGGCCTGGAAATCTGGAAGCCGATCATCGCGGCCGTCAACGGCTACTGTCTGGGCGGCGGGATGACGCTGCTGATGGCCACTGACATCCGCGTGGCCGCGGACCATGCGACGTTCGCTCTCTCTGAAGTCAAGCGCGGCATCGTAGCTGGCAACGGCGGGACTCAGCGCATCCTCGACCAGTTGCCGCGCGCGATCGCGATGGAAGTGCTGCTCACGGGCGACCGCTTCGACGCGGCCACCGCCGAGCGCTGGGGCTTCGTCAACAAAGTGGTGCCGCTGGCGCAACT
>JAYRLJ010000508.1:0-1665 GCA_041905305.1 Hylemonella sp.
GTGCATCGTGGCCGACTACGACTGCGACGGCGCCACCGCCTGCGCCGTGGCGGTGCGCGGGCTGCGGCTGTTGGGCGCCAGGCACGTGCACTACCTGGTGCCCGACCGCGTGGTGGATGGCTACGGCCTCACCGCCCCGATTGCGCAGCGCGTCAAGGCCAGCGGGGCGGACGTGCTGATCACGGTGGACAACGGCATTGCCAGCGTGGACGGGGTGCGCGTGGCGCGCGAGCTGGGCCTGCAGGTGCTGGTGACCGATCACCACCTGCCCGGCCCCGAGCTTCCCGACGCCGAGGTGATCGTCAACCCCAACCAGCCGGGCTGCACGTTCGAGAGTAAATCGATCGCCGGCGTCGGCGTGATGTTCTACGTCCTGCTGGCGCTGCGCGCCGAACTACGGTCCCGCGGGGTCTATACCGCAGAGACACAGCCCAAGCTGGATGCCCTGCTGCCCTTGGTGGCGCTGGGCACGGTGGCCGACGTGGTGAAGCTCGACGCCAACAACCGCCGGCTGGTGGCGCAGGGCTTGAAGCGGGTACGGGCCGGTGCGCTGCCGCCCGGCATGGCGGCACTGTTCGAGGTGGCCGGGCGCAAGGCGACCGCCGCCACCACCTTCGACTTCGGTTTTGCGCTGGGGCCGCGCATCAACGCCGCGGGCCGACTGTCGGACATGACGCTGGGCATCGAATGCCTGCTGAGCGACGACCCGGCACGCGCCGAGGAGCTGGCACGCACGCTGGACGGCATCAACCGCGAGCGGCGTGAGATTGAGGGCGAGATGCGCGAGCAGGCCTTCGACATTGCCGAGTCGCTGTTCGATGAGGGCGAGGAACCGCCGCCCGCGATCTGCGTTTTCGACCCCGACTTTCACGAAGGGGTGGTGGGCATCGTCGCCTCACGCATCAAGGACAAGCTGCACCGCCCCAGCTTCGTGTTTGCCGCCAGCCAGGCGCCAGGCAAGGAGCACGAGCTCAAGGGTTCAGGCCGTTCCATCCCCGGCTTTCACCTGCGCGACGCGCTGGACCTGGTGGCCAAGCGCTACCCCGGCGTGCTGCTGCGCTTCGGCGGCCACGCCATGGCCGCCGGCTGCACCATAGCCGAGGAACACTTCGAGGTCTTCGAGCAGGGCCTCAATGAAGTCGCACAGGAGTGGCTGGACGCCGCCACGCTGACGCGCAGGCTGGAGACCGACGGCGCCCTGCCGGCCGAGTACCGCCGCGCCGACATGGTGGACACGCTGCACCGCGAGGTCTGGGGCCAGGGCTTTGCGCCACCGACCTTCAGCGAAGAGGTGGAGGTGCTGTCGCAGCGGCTGGTGGGCGAGAAGCACCTGGCGCTGAAGCTCAAGCACCAGGGTCAGCCGGTGGACGGCATCTGGTTCGGGCACACCGAGCCGCTGCCCAACCGCGTGCTGCTGGCCTTCCGGCTCGACGCCGACGAGTGGCAGGGCGTGCGCCGGGTGCGTTTCCTGGTCGAGGGTGCCGAGGTCTAGTTCAACCGCAAGGTGCGGCTGCCGGAGGTCGGCAGCGCCGTGGGGCTTCCCACGTTGAAGACCGCCACCACCTCCGCCAGTCGCTGCGCTTGGTCGCGCAGTGCGGCCGCGGCGGCGGCCGATTCCTCCACCAGCGCCGCATTCTGCTGCGTCATCTGGTCCAGGGTGGCCAC
>JAYRLJ010000113.1:0-8242 GCA_041905305.1 Hylemonella sp.
TGGTGCGTGAGCCGGGCAGCAAGGAATGGAAGCGCATCTCCTGGGATGACGCGCTGACGCGTATCGCCAAGCACATCAAGGCCGATCGCGACAAGAACTTCGTGACCAAGAACGACAAGGGCGTCACGGTCAACCGCTGGAACACGACCGGTTTCCTGGTCTCCAGCGCCTCCAGCAATGAAGCTGGCTATCTCTCCGTCAAGATGCTGCGTGCCATGGGGGTGGTCACCCTCGATACACAGGCACGAATATGACACGCGCCGACGGTGTCCAGTCTGGGCCCGACTTTCGGCAGAGGAGCGATGACCAACTCCTGGAACGATATCAAGAATGCTGATCTAGTCCTCATCATGGGCGGCAATGCCGCTGAAGCGCACCCCTGCGGCTTCAAGTGGGTGACCGAAGCCATGCAGCAGCGCAAGGCCAAGCTGGTGGTCGTGGACCCCCGCTTCACGCGCTCGGCTGCGGTGGCGGACTACTACGCCCCGATCCGCGTCGGAACCGACATCGCGTTCCTGGCTGGCGTGATCAACTACATGTTGAGCAACAACAAGGTGCACATGGAGTACGTGAAGGCGTACACCAATGCCACCTACCTCATCAACCCGGACTTCAAGTTCGACAACGGCCTGTTCGCCGGCTACGACGAAGCCAAGCGCACCTATGGCGACAAGTCGACCTGGCAGTACGTCAAGGGCAAGGATGGCTACGTCGAGGTCGACGAGACCATGGAAGCGCCCAACTGCGTCTGGCAGTTGATGAAGAAGCACTACGCGCGCTACACCCCGGAGATGGTGACCAAGATCTGCGGCACGCCCAAGGATGCCTTCCTGAAGGTGGCCGACATGATCGCCAGCACCAGCACGCCGGACCGCGTGATGACCATTCTGTACGCCCTGGGCTGGACCCAGCACTCGGTGGGCTCGCAGAACATCCGTGCCATGGCCATGATCCAGCTGCTGCTGGGCAACATGGGCCGTGCGGGCGGTGGCGTCAACGCGCTGCGTGGCCACGCCAACGTGCAGGGCATCACCGACCAGTGTGCCTACGCCGAGGTGCTGCCGGGTTACCTGAGTGCCCCGATGGAGGCTGACGACACCCATGTCAAGTACCTGGAAGCGCGTACCACCAAGCCGCTGCGCCCGGGATCGATGAACTTCGGGCAGAACTTCCCGAAGTGGTCGGTCAGCCAGCGCAAGGCCTGGTTCGGCGATGCGGCCAACAAGGACAACGACTTCGCCTACGACTGGCTGCCCAAGCGTGACGGTGCGTATGACGTGCTGGCCATGTTCGAGCGCATGTTCCAGGGCAAGATGAACGGCTTCGTCTGCCAGGGCTTCAACCCGCTCGCGGCTGTGCCCAACAAGAAGAAGCTGGGTGCGGCGTTGTCCAAGCTGAAATACCTGGTCATCATGGACCCGCTGAAGACGGAAACGGCGGAGTTCTGGCAGAACTTCGGCGAGTACAACAACGTCGAGCCGGAGAAGATCCAGACCGAGGTGTTCCGTCTGCCGGCATCCTGCTTTGCAGAGGATCCCGGCACCTTCACCAGCTCCGGCCGCGTGATCCAGTGGCACGGCAAGGCCATCGACCCGCCGGGTGAGGCCAAGACCGACCGCGAGATCATGGCCAGCCTGTTCGTCAAGCTGCGCGAGATGTACGCCAAGGAAGGCGGCGCCTTCCCGGATCCCATCAAGGCGCTGACCTGGACCTACAGCAACCCGACCAGCCCGGCGCCGGAAGAGGTGCTGCGCGAGATCAACGGTCGCGCTCTGGCCGACGTCATGTCCCCGCCTGACCCGAAGAACCCGAAGGAGCCGCCCAAGGTGCTGGTCAAGGCCGGTGAGCAACTGCCTGGCTTCGGCCTGCTGCGTGACGACGGTTCTACTGCCTGTGGCAACTGGATCTACTCCGGTGTCTGGTCGCAGGCGGGCAACAACTCGGCGCGCCGCGACACCTCCGACCCGTCGGGTCTGGGCGTGTACCAGAACTGGGGCTTTGCCTGGCCGGCCAACCGCCGCATCCTGTACAACCGTGCAGCGGCCACGCCCGACGGCAAGCCCTGGGATCCGAAGCGTCGCCAGATTGCCTGGAACGGCACGGCCTGGTCGGGTTCTGATGTGCCGGACATCAATCCGGCGCTCGGCCCCGACAGCGGTGCGGGTCCCTTCATCATGACGGCCGAAGGTACAGCGCGTCTGTTTGCCGTCGGCCTCATGGCGGAAGGCCCGCTGCCCGAGCACTACGAGCCGTTCGAGACCCCGGTGGGTGCCAACCTCATGAACACCAACCCCAAAGCCGTGAGCAATCCGGCCGCGCGGGTCTACAAGGGTGACATGGAGCAGTTCGGCACCTCGAAGGAGTTCCCGTACGCGGCTACGACCTACCGCCTGACCGAGCACTTCCACTACTGGACCAAGAACTCCAAGATCAACGCTGTGACCCAGCCGTCACAGTTCGTCGAGATTGGTGATGATCTGGCCAAGGAGAAAGGGCTCAAGAACGGTGACACGGTCAAGGTCAAGTCCAATCGAGGCGAGATCAAGGCCACTGTGGTCGTGACCAAGCGCATCAAGGGACTGGATTGCAACGGCAAGAAGGTTCACACGGTCGGTATTCCGATCCACTGGGGCTTCATTGGTGTTGCCAATACCGGCCATCTGTCCAACACGCTCACTCCATTCGTGGGGGACGCGAATTCCCAGACGCCTGAATTCAAGGCGTTCCTGGTGAACATCGAGAAAGCGTGAGGGGACTGACATGACCATGCAATCATCACTTGACATCGTTGCACGCTCTGCCACCACCACCCCGTCGCCGTCCGTGCGCCAGGGCGTGGAGGTGGCCAAGCTGATCGACGAATCCAAATGCATCGGCTGCAAGGCCTGCCAAGTGGCGTGCAGCCAGTGGAACGAACTGTCGGACGACATCGGCACCAACGTCGGCGTCTATGACAACCCGTCGGACCTGACTGACAAGTCCTGGACGCTGATGCGCTTCACCGAGGTGGAGGATGCTGCCAAGGGCACGATGGAGTGGCTGATCCGCAAGGACGGCTGCATGCACTGTGCCGACCCGGGCTGCCTCAAGGCCTGCCCGTCGCCCGGCGCCATCGTGCAGTTCTCCAACGGCATCGTCGACTTCAAGCAGGAGAACTGCATCGGCTGCGGCAACTGCGTCACTGGCTGCCCCTTCGACATCCCCCGGATCTCGAAGAAGGACAACAAGGCCTACAAGTGCACGCTGTGTTCCGACCGCGTGTCGGTGGGCCTGGAGCCGGCCTGCGTGAAGACCTGCCCGACCGGTGCCATCACCTTCGGCAAGAAGGAAGACATGGTGTCCTACGGCAACAAGCGCGCTGGCGAACTCAAGGAGCGCGGCTACCAGAACGCGGGCTTGTACAACCCGGCCGGTGTCGGCGGCACGCACGTCATGTACGTGCTCAAGCATGCCGACACGCCCGAGAAATACGCCGGCCTGCCCAACGATCCGAGCATCAGCCCGCTGGTCTCGCTCTGGAAGGGCACGCTCAAGCCGCTGGCCGTGTTCGCCATGATCGGCGCCGTCGTGGGTGGATTCTTCCACTACATGAAGGTCGGTCCGGTCGAAGAGAAAGAAGACGAGAAGGAAAGCGCCTAAGGAGATCATGATGAAAACCACCAATGAACTTCAGCGCTACGACGACAGCACCCGCATGAACCACTGGGCCATCGCCCTTTTGTTCATCGCGGCGGGTCTGTCGGGTCTGGCGTTTTTCCATCCGTCCCTGTTCTTCCTCTCCGGCCTGTTCGGCGGCGGAACCTGGAGCCGCATCCTGCATCCCTACCTGGGCGTGCTGATGTTCCTGTGCTTCGTCGGCATGTATGTGCGGCTGTGGCGCGAGAACGTCATCAACCAGCAGGACAAGGCCTGGATGGCCAAGGCCGGCGAGATGTTCAAAGGCAACAAGGCCGGCATGCCGCCGGTGGGCAAGTACAACGCCGGTCAGAAGGTCGTGTTCTGGCTCATGACCGGCAGCCTGCTGGTCCTGCTGCTGACGGGCATCCTGTTCTGGCACGCCTGGTTCCCGGATTTCCCGATCTGGGCCCGCCGTATCGGGGTGCTGCTGCATGCCTTCTCGGCCGTGGTACTGGTGCTGACCGTGATCGTCCATGTCTATGCCGCGATCTGGGTCAAGGGCACCACGCGCGCCATGACCCGTGGTACCGTGTCTCCCGGCTGGGCGAAGATGAACCACCCGCTGTGGTACGAGGAGATGACGCGCAAGTAAAAGGTGCGTTGCTCTTAAGCAGCAATGGGTGGCAGTCCTTGCCACCCATTTTCTTTCTGATCGATATTTGATGACTACCTCCAGCACCGTCCAGTTCCTCAGCCCGGAAGAGATCGCCACCCGCAACGTCGGTGAGGCGGCGCATCTCAAGTTCGCCGATCTGGCCTTCGTTTTCCGCGACCGCGCACTGCGCCTGCGTCAGCTCGCCGCCGGCCACCCGATGCGTGACTTCCTGATCTTCATGGCAGACCTGGCCGATGCCCAGCACACCGTGCTGAACGCACCGCGCAGCGTGGCCTTGCCCTCGCAGGAATTCCTCGGCGACGCGGCGCGCTCGGGTGTGGCGCCGCTGGAGTTCCCGCACTGGTCGCTCAACGAGGAGTGGCGCGAGGATCTGCAGGAGTTGCTGGCCCAGCTCCAGCCGCGTGCCCAGGGGCCGGCGGCTGAGGTGCTGGCAGGCCTGCAGGCGGCCACGCCGGAGCAACTGCAGCAGCAGGCCGAGCGCCTGCTGGCGGGCATCATGCTCGGGCTGGACATGGCCAGCGCGCCCCTGATCGGTGCCGCTTTGCAGGTCTATTGGACGCGCCTGGTGTCGCGCGTGCAGGGCGCCTATCCGGACCTGGCGTTCGGCCCCATCGACAATGCCCGGGTCTGCCCGTGCTGTGGCGGCCAGCCTGTGGCCAGCGTGGCGCGCATCGGCGCCGAAGAGGCGGGCTCACGCTACCTGCACTGTTCGCTCTGCCAGACCGAATGGCACATGGTGCGCATCAAGTGCAGCCATTGCGAGAACACGAAAGACATCACCTACCAGGAGCTGGAGGCCGCCGAGGGCGCCGAACAACCCACCCTGGCGGTGCCCAAGGGCGCGGTGCGCGCCGAATGCTGTGGCGAATGTGGCCACTACCTGAAGATCGTCGACATGGGCAAGGACGCCCATGTGGACCCGGTGGCCGACGACCTGGCCACGGTGGCGCTCGACCTGTTGGTGAGCGAGACCGGCAAGGTGCGCCATGGCGTCAACTACATGCTGCTGTGGGGCGAGCCGGGCGACGAGGCCCAGGCGCCTGAACACAGTCACGCAGGAGCGCCGTAATGACATCGTCCGACGGATCCATGGTTCATGGTCCGAAGGCGATGCTCAGCAAGCTCCCTTCCGTTGACCGACTTCTCAACAGCAGCCCGGCGTTGGCGGCGCAGTATGGCGCCGCGCTGGTGACCGAGCAGGCGCGCGCCTTGCTCGGCGAGCTGCGCCAGCAGTTGCTGGACGGCCAGACGCCGGCCTACACGCTGGACGAGGCTGGCCTGGCGCAGGTGCTGGCCGGGCACTGCGCGCAGCGACTGGCGCCGCGCATGAAGCGCGTCATCAACCTCACCGGCACCGTGATCCACACCAATCTCGGCCGCGCCGTGCTGCCGCAGGCAGCCATCGAGCACATGGCCGCCATGATGGCCGGTCCGAACAACCTGGAATACGACCTCGCCAGTGGCAGCCGCGGTGACCGCGACAGCATCGTCGAAGGCCTGCTGTGCGAGATCACTGGCGCTGAAGCCGCCACCGTGGTCAACAACAATGCCGCCGCCGTGCTGCTGACCATTGCTGCGCTGGCGCGCGACAAGGAGGTGGTGGTCTCGCGCGGCGAACTGGTGGAGATCGGTGGTGCTTTCCGCATGCCCGACGTCATGGCCAGCGCCGGCGCGCAGATGGTCGAAGTAGGTACCACCAACCGTACCCACCTGGCCGACTACGAGCGCGCCATCAACCCGGCCACCGCGCTGCTGATGAAGGTACACACCAGCAACTATGCGGTGCAGGGATTCACCTCCGCCGTGTCCGAGGCCGAGCTGGCGCCGCTGGCGAAAGCCAAGGGCGTGCTGCTGGCGACTGACCTGGGCAGCGGCTCGCTGATCGACATGGGCAAGTACGGCCTGCCCAAGGAGCCCACCCCGCAGGAGATGCTGGCCGCAGGCTGCGACGTGGTCACCTTCTCCGGTGACAAGCTGCTCGGGGGCCCGCAGGCCGGCCTGATTGTCGGCAGCAAGGCGGCTGTCAGCCGCATCCGCAAGTTTCCGATGAAGCGCGCGTTGCGCCTGTCCAAATTGCCATTGGCGGCGCTGGAGGCGACGCTCATGCTCTACCTGCAACCCGATTTGCTGGCACGTGATCTGCCCACGCTGCGTTGGCTCACGCGTCCGCGCGACGCCGTGGCCGCCACCGCGCAGGCCCTGTTGGCGCCGCTGCAGCAGGCGGTGGCACCGCGCTACACCGTGGCGGTGGTCGAACTCAGCAGCCAGATCGGTTCGGGTTCCCTGCCGGTGGACCGGCTGCCCTCGGCCGGCCTGGCCATCGCCCCGGTGCTGTCCGGCAAGCGCGGTGCTGGGACCGCGCTGGAAGCCCTGGCCACCGCGCTGCGCGGGCTGCCGGTGCCCATCATCGGCCGCATTGACGACGACCGCCTGCTGCTGGACTGCCGCTGCCTTGACGATGTGGCGCCGGTGCTAGCCCTCTTGCCGCAACTCCAGGCCGCGCTGGCCTGATCATCAGAAAGGAAACCCGATGACGCTCGACCGCCGCCATTTCCTTGCCGCCGCCTCCGGCGCATTGCTCACAGGCTGTGCCACCTCGACGCCAACGGCGTCGGACGTGCCCTTGCCCCTGCTGGTGGGCAGCAGCACCCAGACGCTTCTGCCCAAAGGCAAGGCGCCGCGCATCGTCATTGCCGGTGGTGGCTGGGGTGGCCTGTCCACGGCCCGTTGGTTGCGTCAGCACGCCCCGCAGGCCGAGGTGGTGCTGCTGGAACGCAATCCGGTGTTCTTCTCCTGCCCCTTGAGCAACAAGTGGTTGATCGACGCGGTGGACACCAACTACATCACGCACGAGTACCTGCGGGTGTCGGAGCGCCATGGCTACCGCTACATCCAGTGCGAGATCCTGGAGGTGGATCGCGATGCTCGCCGTGTCGTCACCAGCCAGGGCGTGCTGGACTACGACTTCCTCGTGCTGGCGCCGGGCATCCGCTACAACTACGAAGCTTGGTTCGGTAATGATCGCCGCGCCGCCGATGCCACGCGGGCGCGGTTCCCGGGCGCCTACATTCCCAACGCCGAGCACTTCACGCTCAAGCGTGCCTTGCACAGCTTCAAGGGTGGCGACTGGGTCATGACCCTGCCGCCGCCGCCGCAGCGCTGCCCGCCGTCGCCGTATGAACGCGCCTGCATGGTGGCCTGGTACATGAAGACCAACAATATCAAGGGCAAGGTCACCATCCTCGACCACAAGCCGCGCGCCATGCCCATTGGCCCGGGTTTCATGGCCGCCTTCAACGAGTTGTACAAGGACTACATCACCTACGTGCCGAACGCACACATCCAGGAGGTGGACCCCTTCAACCAGCGCATCCGCACCAGCGCCGGCGACATGAAGTTCGACCACGCTGTGCTCATGGCGCCCCATCAGGCAGGCGATCTGGCCTGGAAGGCCGGTGCCGTGGGTCGCAATGCCGAGGGCAAGCCCAGCGGCTGGGCCGATGTCGACCCGTTGCGGTTGCACATGAAGAACGACGACCGCGTCTACGTGATCGGCGACGCCGTGGGCATCGTGGCGCCCAAGTTCCTCTACTACCCCAAGAGCGCCCACGTGGCCAATCGCCACGGCCGCATCGTGGCCGCCTACATCGCGGAACGTCTGGCCGGGCGCGATCCGCAGGTCAAGCTGCCCGACAACCTGTGCTACATGATGGTCAACGGCAGCCCGCGCGAAGCCATCAGCGTTCAGTTCGACTACACGCTCAATGCGCAGGGCGTGATCGAACAGGTCCAGATCGACGACAACGATCGCCGGGCTGAGCTCGTGAGCGAGAACTTCAAGTGGGCCGGCTACATGTTCGAGGAGATGTTCGGCTGAGGTTCGCACTGTCGCAGGACTTCCCGGAGCGCACACCATGATCATCGGTACCGCAGGCCATATTGACCACG
>JAYRLJ010000113.1:8252-8678 GCA_041905305.1 Hylemonella sp.
TGGTGCAGGCGCTGACCGGCGTCAATGCCGACCGCCTGCCCGAAGAGAAGAAGCGCGGCATCACCATCGAGCTGGGCTATGCCAGTCTGCCCGGCCCGGACGGGCAGACGATTTCGTTTGTGGACGTACCCGGCCACGAGAAGCTGGTGCGCACCATGGTGGCGGGCGCCAGTGGCATCGATTTCGCTCTTGTTTTGATAGCGGCTGACGACGGCGTGATGCCGCAGACCGTCGAACATGTCACCATTCTCTCGCTGCTGGGCATCACCCATGGGGCCGCGGTCATCACCAAGATCGATCGCAGCAGTGCCGAAGACGTTGACCTGCGCCGTGCCCAGGTGCGTGCGCTGCTGGATGCCCATGGCCTGAATGACTACCCGGTGCTGGCGGTCTCTGCGCACCGCGGCGACGGCATGGCCGAACTCA
>JAYRLJ010000509.1:0-1665 GCA_041905305.1 Hylemonella sp.
GCCAGCCGGAGGTAGGTGTTGGTGTCGAGCAGAACCAGCGTCAACGCAGCAGCTCGTCGTGGATGGCCTGGGCATCCGCGAGCGGGACGCTCATCACCTGCTGCACGTAGCCGGCACCGGTGCCGCGCTCGCGCAGCAGCGCCTCCAGGGCCGTGAAGAAGGCCGACTTGAAGACCGAGTGCGCCGCCGCGATGTACACGGCGGGCTCGGGCGGCAGCGGCCGGAAGAGGGTGGCGCTGACCAGTTCGCCGCGCACGTTGCCGCTATTGCGGGCAGCGTGCACCTGCTGGGGCGTCACTTTCAGCGCGGGCAGGCCGCGCGCATGGGCGTACTTGCTGACCTCGTTGAACACGCTGTAGAGCGAGATCATGTGATCGCGAGCGAAGTCGTGCAGCGCACCGATTGCGCTGCTGGGCGTGCGGCGGTGGCTGGCGCTCACGTAGCCGTGGTGCGCCAGTTCCTTCGGGAACAGCAGCGCGCCGGCGAAGTCATCGGCGAAGTCCTCGCCCTCTTCCTTGCCGGCCAGCTCGGGCGTGAACACGTGCGCCAGCTCGTGGGCCATCCAGAACTTGAAATCCTCGAGGTGGGTGTCGAGGTTCAGGTAGATGAAGGTGACCTTCTCCGCCGGCAGCAGGATGTGCAGCGCGTTCTCGTGCCGCTGTTTGGCGCCCCACATCACCGGCACGATGACGGCGTCGTTCTCGGCGAACTGGCCGATGAGGTGCTCGTAGGACAGCACGGCTTCCGGCCCGATGCCCAGTTTGGCTCGCACGGCGGCGGCCGTGGCCTGCAGGCTGTCGTAGGCCAGCGAGGTGTCCGAGATCTGCGTGCGCAGAGATTGCCTTGCAGGCAGGTGCGCCACCAGCGGCTTGAGCATCGCACCCATCGCGCGGGCATGGAGCACATGCTCGTCGGTGGTCTTGGCGGCGCCCTTCTTGCGGAAGGCGATGACGGGTTGATCTGTCGTGTCGGACCGGACCAGTTGTTCGAAGCTCAGGCTCAGCGTGGTGGCCAGCTTCAGCAGCGTGGCAGGACGAGGGAAGTCGACGCCCTTCATCCAGTTTGTGACGGCCTGGCCGCTGACGCCCAGTGCTTCCGCCAGTTGCTTCTGGTCCCAGCCCTTGGTGGTCAGCGCGGACCGCAGGTTTTCGCTGTGGACAGTTTTTTGCATCGCCGCGGGATTGTGGTGGCGGGGTGATCTGTAATCAAGTGAAATCAAGTAGTGCGGCGACATTCAGGCGTGGGTTGTGATCGCGTCGCGACGTGGGCAGGCGTTGGTATTCAAGCAATCTTTCATGTACTGGTGGTTTACTAAAGCTTGCTTTACTATGCCGCCAGGGCACTCAAGTCGCCTTTCACGTCATGCGCACCACCGGCACCTACGTCACCACCACCACGCTGGGCGAGGCGGTGCAGGCGTTCGTCCCCCATGCGCTGCCGCCGGCCGACCCGCCGCTGGCGGCTGACAGCTACACGGCCACCAACCACCGCGCCGAGATGGCCTTGGCCCGGCTGGCCGGCGTGGCCGGCCTGGTGCCCTCGGTCGACTGGCTGCTCTACAGCGCCATCCGCAAGGAGGCGCTGCTCACCTCGCAGATCGAGGGCACCCAGGCCACGCTGACCGACCTGTTCGATGACGAGGCAGGCCAGGTGCTGACGAACACG
>JAYRLJ010000510.1:0-1654 GCA_041905305.1 Hylemonella sp.
ATGCGGCGCAGGTTGCCCACGGTGTTGGGGCTCCAGCCCACGGCCTGGGGCTGGGCCCACTGGAAGTGCACCGGGCAGAAGGTGGGCACCCAGGCGAGTTGGCGGTCGCGCATGCGGGCAAGCACGTCGCGGCTCATGAAGAAGCCGTGCTCGATGGAGTCCACGCCCGCCGCCACGGCCACCGCCAGGCCCTTCTCGCCGCTGCAATGCGCGAACACCTTGCGGCCGGCGGCGTGCGCGGCCTGCACCACCACGCTGGCAGCCTCGGCGCTGAACTGAGGCTCGTCGGTGACGGCACCGGCATCGAAGTCGATGATGCCGGTGAGGATGAGCTTGATCTCGTCGTTGGCCCGGGCCAGTTGCGCCACCGAGGCGCGGATGCTGGCCTCGTCGTCCACGTCGGTGGCCATGAAGGCGCCATAGCGCCTGGCGCGCTTCACCCCCAGCCCCCCCGATCGCACCTGGGCCAGGCCGCTGCCCACCGCGCGGGCTTCATCGCGCACCCGGTTGTTGATGCCGTGGCGGTCGCCGGCATCGCGCACCAGGGTCACGCCACAGGCGAGGTTCTGGCGCGCGCTGGCGCGAGCGGCGTCGGTCAGCGCCTCCAGGCTCTGCTTCAGGTGGGCTGCTCGCACGGCCTGCTCGGTGGGTTTGCCGTCGAGGAACAGATGCACGTGGGCGTCGACCAGGCCGGGCATCAGGAAGGCGCCGCGCGTCAGCGGCCAGCCCTGCTCGGCCAGCGCCGCGCCGTGGTCGCCCTCGGCCACGCCCGCCAGGCGGCCGTCCACCACCTCGAGTGTGGCCGGGCCGCGGCGCGTCTCGCCGTCGAACCAGTCGTCGAGGACCAGCGCGAAGCGGTTGGCGGCGGCGGTCATGCTTTGTAGAACTTGCGCACGGCCCGCAGCGCGTTGCTGCCGGTCTGCTGCAGGAAGCTCTGGTAGGTGGCGAGCACGTAGTGGTCGGCCGGCAGCTCCTCGTAGCCGCGCCAGGGCGTGCCCAGCACGGTGTCGAAGCCCAGGGGCACCGTCAGCGTCAGGAAGGCGCATTCCAGCGCGTGCTTGAGGTCGGAGCCGTCCACCGCCTTGGGCGGAAGTTGCTGGCCGATGTTGGACAGCCCGCCCATCATGTGCACGCCCTTCAGGGCCGGGTCCTGGCCGATCAGGCGGAT
This sequence comes from Hylemonella sp., assembly GCA_041905305.1. Classification (GTDB taxonomy): domain Bacteria; phylum Pseudomonadota; class Gammaproteobacteria; order Burkholderiales; family Burkholderiaceae_C; genus Hylemonella. The sequence continues at coordinate 1,169 of JAYRLJ010000510.1, forward strand.
GGCTTCCACCGTGCTGCGGTTCAGGCCTTCGGTGTCGGCGATGATGGCGCTGACCGACATGTCGACGATGATGTCGTCGGCGGGCATGCCGTAGTCGTTCATCAGCCGCAGCGCGCAGCGTCGGGCGGTGCCGTAGATCTCGTCGGCGCTCTTGTTGCCCTTGGCGATCATGGCGCCGTTCACCGCCTCCACGCGCTCGCTGGCCATCAGGATGACCTTGAACCTGTAGGGGCCGTACAGCTCCATCAGGTCCCAGCGGTGCTCGGTGATGGAGTTGACCAGCGGCAGCGCGCCCTGGGCCTTGGCCGGGTCGTAGGCCTGGAGGCAGGCCTCCTGCACCTTCTTGCTGGGGAAATCGAACGACAGCGGCACCGTGGTCACCTCCTGGATGGCGCGGATGACGGTGGCCATCCACTCGGTGTCGGTGAGCGCGCGGGCGCCGATGTTGACGTTCAGCCAGCTCGCGCCCGCCTCGGCCTGCTTGAC
>JAYRLJ010000511.1:0-1649 GCA_041905305.1 Hylemonella sp.
GGCGACGCACCTTGGGTGTTCCTCAAGGCATCGAGCACAGGTTGCCGCCAGTGCTGGCGGCAGCACCCGTGCAACGCGGCGCTCGCCACCAGGATGCGACCCGGCTGCAGGATTCGACGTGGTTCGCGCACCAGGACGCCACGCGTTTTGCGGCGGCCCAACGCGGTCTGTTCCAGAACGCAGGCCCTCTGAGGAATGCCACGCGGTTCCAGCATCAAGACGGTGACCGCACCAAGCGCGCGGGGAGAGTGTCCCGGTGGCAATGCGCTGTGTTGGTGGTGCGCGGCCAGGGGAGCGATTTTCAGAGTGCCATCCCGTCACTCAAGGGGTGGCGTGGCCGGTATCAGGACGCCGTGCCGCCACCGCCGGGAATCAGCGTCTGGGTGGTTCCACAACCGCCAGCGCCGACACCTTGCTACACGCCGAGCGCGCATCTGCTGTTCGCCGCTTTGGCCCCAGCGGACAGCCACTTGCTGTTCGTCTGTGAAAACCACATCACTCCACCGACTCCCGATGGGGAGCCGGTGGTCGTTCCTGTTCGGAGGTTCTATTTCGTGATCAACAACGTGACCCTGTTCCGCGTGTCCGATGGCGCACCGGTGCCAGTGTTTAATCTCTCGCTGTCGCTCGATGCCTCGTCTTGGGCGTGGGGCTTCGATGCGGTGCTGCCTGCCAGGGCCGAGGCCCTGGTCGCGCCCGGCAGCGCATCCGGGCCCGTGGAACTCGTGGCCAGCGTCAACGGCACCCCGTTTCGCGTGCTGGCCGAGAGCATCAGCCGCGAGCGCATCTTTGGTGACGCCAGCATCCGCATCTCCGGACGGGGGCACAACGCTGTTCTGGCCGCGCCATACGCCCCGGTGATGACCTTCTCGAACACCGAGGGCCGCACTGCTCGGCAGTTGATGGACGACGTGTTCACGGTCAACGGCATCCCGCTGGGCTGGGCGGTCGATTGGGGCCTGACGGACTGGAACGTCCCCGCCGGTGCGTTCGCGCAGCAGGGAACGTGGATCGAGGCGTTGACCGCCATCGCTGGCGCTGCGGGTGGATACCTCATCCCGCACCCATCGGCCCAGAGCATCCGCGTGCGTCATCGCTACCCGGTCGCCCCTTGGGAATGGAACACCATCACGCCGGATTTCGTGTTGCCCGTCGATGCCGTCGCCCGCGAGTCGCTGCGCTGGTTGGAAAAGCCTGGGTACAACCGCGTGTTCGTTTCCGGGCAGGATGTCGGCGTCCTCGGGCAAGTGACTCGGGCCGGGACTGCCGGAGATGTGCTGGCACCGATGGTCGTCGATCCACTGATCACTGAGGCTGCGGCCGCACGGCAGCGTGGCATCGCCGTGCTGGCCGACACGGGTTACCAGCTTGAGGTCAGCCTGCGCCTGCCGGTGCTCGCCGAGACGGGGATCATCGAGCCCGGTGCGTTCGTGGAGTACCAGGACGGCAGCCAAGGATCACTGATTCGCCGGCTCGGCATCGTCCGCGCGACCAAAGTGGAAGCCGGGTTGCCCGAGGTCTGGCAGACGCTGGGAGTGCAGGCCTATGCATAACCTCTACGAGCAGTTTCGCCAACTGATCCCCGACCCGCCGCTGCAGGCGGGCACCGTGATCGATGTCGGCTCCGGTGTGGCCACGGTCGCATTGCC
>JAYRLJ010000114.1:0-4733 GCA_041905305.1 Hylemonella sp.
ACAAGGTTTTTGTCATGACAGCCGCACTGCAATCCTTTCTACGCGAGGACAAGGACGGGGGCATCGTCATAGACATCCACGTCATGCCCAATGCGGCGCAGACACGCATTCAGGGTCTGCATGACGGTGCGCTGCACGTACGACTGAAAGCGCCTCCCGTCGAAGGCAAGGCCAACACAGCCCTGGTGGCCTGGCTCGCCAAGACTTTGGGTGTTCCACGCTCCGCCGTGGAACTGCTACGCGGCGAAACGGGCCGGCGCAAGCAGTTGCGCGTGGCGCCTAGCCACGCCCAGGACGCCGACTGGAATCAGCTAACCCCGCCGCCGAAAGCCGCTTGAGGGGCTTACGCCTAGACGCCAAAAGCCCGGCGATCGACCGTGTAGTTCTGCGGGCCACGATGGGCAATCTTGTGCGAGCCCATCCGGTTGCCAAGTTCGGCGCACTGCTCGAGTGACCAGCCTTGCTCCAGGCCATAGAGCAAGCCACCGCGGTAGGCATCACCGCAGCCCGTGGGATCGACCACCGCCGCGGCCTTCACCGGGGGCACCAGCGTCTTGTTGCCGTCAATCCAGACCTCACTGCCCTCATGGCCCAGGGTGATCACGAGACCACGCACCTTGCGCGAGATGTCGGCCGGACTCCAGCCGGTGCGCTCGCACAGCATCTTGCCCTCATAGTCGTTGACGGTCACCCAAGTGGCGAGTTCGACAAACCGCGCCAGTTCCTTGCCGTCGAACATCGGCAGTCCCTGGCCCGGATCGAAGACAAACGGAATATCCGCCGCCCGGAACTGCTCGGCGTGCTGCAGCATGGCATCGCGCCCGTCAGGAGAGATGATGCCCAGCTTGATGTCAGGCTGTCTCTCGATGCGGGTCATATGCGCCTGCATCATCGCGCCGGGGTGGAAGGCAGTAATCTGATTGTTGTCGCGATCCGTCATGATCAGCGCCTGTGCGGTGTAAGTCTCCGCGATCTCACGCACATGGTGTGTGGCGATCCCCAGCTCACGCAACCGATGCACGTACCCGCTGCCGTCATTCCCGACTGTCGCCATTGGCACAGGATCCCCGCCAAGCGCCTTGAGCGCGTAGGCGATATTGCCTGCACAGCCACCAAAATCACGGCGCAAGGTCGGCACCAGGAAAGACACGTTCAGGATGTGCAGCTGGTCGGGCAAGATCTGCTCGGCAAACCGCCCCTCGAAATTCATGATGGTGTCGAAAGCAAGGGAACCGCAAATAAGAGAAGCCATGGTTGATCGTAGGGGTTGTTTCAGGGATAAAAGGCCAGCACGCGGTAGCCGGCGAACTGCTCGGCACCGCCCGCATTTTTCACACTCAAGGTCAGCGAAACCGAAGACTCTGAGCTGGCGGCCAGCGTTTCGCTATTCAGGCCGAGTTCATCGGCAAGGATAACCCGACGCAGCAGCGGCTCATCCTGCGTGTCGGTCAGCGACAGCTCGATGGCTGGCAGCGCCAGATCGGTACTTGCCGTGTTCTTCAGCACCAGACTCAGCCGGTAGACCTCCGGCCGCACCTTGGCGAAAGAGGCGCTGTCAATCTGAACGGCCTCAATCTGCTTGAGCGGTGTCACCCTGCATTGCATGAGCCCACACAGGCTCTCCAGCAACGGCTTCAATCCGGATGCGGAGGCGGCAAAACGGTCGCGCTCGTGCACCAGCAGTTGCACCACCATCAGCAACGCCAGCATCGCCGCAACGACGGCGTAAGCCAGGCGCCTGCGAGGGCTCGGGCGCGCCGCCGTGTCTGCCGCACTCTCATCGCGCATGAACGACGGCATTTCGGCCGCCCCGGCCAGCAACGGGCTCTCAACTGGCTCGTGCTCATCCGGCATTGATGCCACCGTATGCCCGGTAGACAGATGATCCGCGACGCCCCCATCGTCAACGACCGGCTCGACCCACACCCCGCCATCCGGAGCCTCGATCAGCAGCGCCGGCTCTTGCGTCGACGCAGACTCGTCTCGCCCGGTGTCGAAAGACGCCTCAACGGACTCCGGGCCTGCCCTGCCCGTCGGAGGTGCCGACTCAACAAAGCCCGGCATAGCCTCAGAGGCAGGCTGCTGTGGCGCCGCCGCCTGCAAATGAGCCGACGCATCGAAAACTTCATCGCATTGCCCGCATCGCACCCACCCTTCGGAGATGCGCAACTGGTCTGGCACGACCTTGAACATCGTGCGACAGGCCGGGCAGCGGGTGATCAGGCTCATGCGTCGAAATTGTAGGGCGCAGGCCTCAGCAATTCAGAGGCGGGCGGTCATCAGTATCCAGCCATCCTCGCTGTCGCTGACCTCCAGCCGGCAATAGGGCGCGTAGGCTTGCTGGAGTTCCTCGGCCTGCCGCTCCAGGATGCCGGCCAGGACCAATTGCCCGCCGGATGCAACACGGGCGCACAGCAACGGCGCCAGCACCTTGAGCGGCGTGGCGAGGATGTTGGCCAGCACGGTCTGGTAACGGCCGTCGACCAGCTCTGGAAGGCCCGCCCGCAGCGTCACGTCGTTAGCTTGCGCATTCAGCTCGGTCGATGTCACGGCCGCCTCGTCGATGTCCACGGCATCCACCGCCTGCGCCCCGTACTTGGCAGCACCGATGGCCAGAATGCCCGAACCACAACCGTAGTCGAGAACACGGCCCAATGGATGATCGTCCGCATGGCGGGCAATCCAGCGCAGGCACATCCGGGTCGTCGGATGGGTGCCGGTGCCAAACGCCAAGCCAGGATCGAGCCGAATGATGGTGCGAGCCTGCGCCGGAGGTTCATGCCAGGTCGGCACGATCCAGAAGTCGGGCGTGATTTCCACCGGCGCGAATTGCGACTGGGTCAGACGCACCCAGTCCTGCTCCGGCACCTTATTGATGCCTTGCAGCCGGCAGTCCGCAAAGAAGTCCTGCACCCGCAGAAGGCCCGCCGCTTCGCGCGCCGCCGCCTCGTCCGGGTACAACGCCAGCACACGCGAACGCTGCCAGCCTTCCTGAGGTGGCGGCATGCCTGGCTCACCAAACAGGGCCTGTTCAGCCTCGGTCTGGGCATCGGCATCCTCGACACTGACGCTCAGCGCGTCCAGCGCGTCGAGGGCCTCACTCAGGACCTCAACGCGGTCCTGCGGGCACAACAATCGGAGCTCAAACATGGGCTCAGCGCGTATGGCGCGCCATCCACTCCTCAAGGTAGTGGATGTTGGTGCCGCCGGCCATGAACTTGGCGTCGGCCATCAGTTCGCGGTGCAACGGGATATTGGTATTGATACCTTCAACCAGCGTCTCAGCCAATGCCGTGCTCATGCGCGCCATCGCCTGCTGGCGCGTGTCGCCATGCACGATCAGCTTGCCGACCATGGAGTCGTAGTTCGGCGGCACGAAGTAATTGGTGTAGACATGCGAGTCGACGCGCACACCGGGACCACCCGGCGCATGCCACATGGTGATGCGGCCCGGCGAAGGCGTGAACTTGTAGGGGTCTTCCGCATTGATGCGGCACTCGATCGCATGACCACGGATCTGGATGTCGCGCTGGGTGAAGGGCAGGCGCTCACCGGCGGCTACCATGATCTGCGTCTTCACGATGTCGACGCCGGTGATCATCTCGGTCACCGGGTGCTCCACCTGCACGCGGGTGTTCATCTCGATGAAGTAGAACTCGCCGTCTTCATACAGAAACTCGAAGGTACCGGCACCACGGTAGCCAATCTTCTTGCAGGCGGCCACGCAGCGCTCGCCGACCTTGTCGATCAGCTTGCGCGGGATGCCCGGCGCTGGCGCTTCCTCGATGATCTTCTGGTGGCGCCGCTGCATGGAGCAGTCGCGCTCACCCAGATACACGGCGTTGCGGTGCTTGTCGGCCAAAACCTGGATTTCAATGTGCCGCGGGTTCTGCAGGAACTTCTCCATGTAGACCGCCGGGTTGTTGAAGGCGGCGCCCGCCTCGGCCTTGGTCATCTGCACCGCGTTGATCAGGGCCGCCTCGGTATGCACCACCCGCATGCCCCGGCCGCCACCGCCACCGGCCGCCTTGATGATCACCGGGTAACCAATGGACTTGGCAATGCGGCGGATCTGCACCGGATCATCCGGCAGCTCGCCGTCCGAGCCTGGTACACAAGGCACGCCTGCCTTGATCATGGCCTGCTTGGCCGAGACCTTGTCGCCCATGATGCGGATGGACTCGGGCGTCGGGCCTATGAACTGGAAGCCGCTTTGCTCCACGCGCTCGGCAAAATCGGCGTTCTCACTCAGGAAGCCATAACCGGGGTGGATGGCCTCGGCATCGGTCACTTCCGCCGCCGAGATGATGGCGGGCATGTTGAGATAGCTTTGGCCCGAGGGCGCCGGGCCGATACACACAGCCTCCTCGGCCAGCTTGACATACTTGGCCTCGCGGTCGGCTTCCGAATAGACCATCACGGCCTTGATACCCAGCTCGCGGCAGGCGCGCTGGATTCGCAAGGCGATCTCGCCGCGATTGGCAACCAGAATCTTCTTGAACATGGAGCGGGCAACCTTATTCGATCACGAACAGGGGCTGCCCGTATTCCACCGCCTGGCCGTTCTCGCCCAGGATCTGCGTCACCGTGCCAGCCTTGTCGGTCTCGATCTCATTGAGGATCTTCATGGCTTCGATGATGCACAGGGTGTCGCCCGCCTTCACCACAGAGCCCAACTCCACAAAGGGCTTCGCGCCGGGCGAGGCCGAGCGGTAGAAGGTGCCGACCATGGG
>JAYRLJ010000114.1:4743-8553 GCA_041905305.1 Hylemonella sp.
CTTGACGGTATGACCGGCCGGCGCGGCCGGGACGGCCGCCGGCGCCGGGGCGGCAGCGGGGACTGCTGCAACCGGAACCGGCGCAACGGGCGCTGGCATCGGGGCAGCAGCAGGCATCGGGTAGCCCTGAACCACGGCCCCACCCCCTTTGACGATGCGCACCTTGCCTTCGGCTTCGGTGATTTCAAGCTCCGACACATTCGAATCGGACACCAGGTCAATCAGGGTCTTGAGTTTTCGCAAATCCATGGGATCTCCAACATCTTTCCTAAAGATTGCTTCAATTTACTTCGAACTGAAGCGATTTCCACCCAATTTTTGGAAATTCCAAAAAAGCAAAATGGCGGGTACAACGCCCGCCATCATAAGGTATGTACTGCCAGCCCCCTACTTTAACCCACGCCATAGCGCCAGATCTTCGGCCGAAACCTTACCGATCTTGCGATTCCTGAGCTGCCCGTCCGCACCGAACACGACCGAGAAGGGCAATCCCCCGCTGAGGTTGCCCAGCGATTTGCTCAGCGCCAACCCCTCCATGCCGGCCAGCGCCACCGGGAAAGTGACTGGCTGCCGCCCCAGGAAATCCCGAACGGCGGCTGCCTTATCCACCGCCAAACCCAGAACTTGCCAGCCATTCGCACTATTTTCGCGAAAAAAAGCATCCAATAACGGCATCTCCTCGACACATGGAGGACACCAGGTGGCCCAGAAGTTGATCAACAGGGGGCGCCCTCTCAGATCTTGCATGGCCAGCCGCTGCCCATCTGGCCGCTCAAATGACAGCGCCCAAAGGTCGGCCAGTGCATGGTCGTCGACCGCGGCTGGCCGATAGCGCCACCACGCCCAGCCCGCCCCAGTCAGCCCCGCCGCGGCTGCCACTGCCGCATAGAGCCAGCGTCGACGCACAGCCTCCGGAGTCTCTTTTTTGCTCACAAAATCACCTCAAACCAAGCTATCTTCATTCAAAAGCTTTCTAACGGCAACCAAATCGCCACGCGGCGACCGACCTCGGGCATCCCGAACCAAGGCGCCACGCAGATCGTCGACGTCATGCACCATGAGGTGGACACCCACGGTTTCGCCAAGTTCCGGGCTGCGCGCATGCACACTCAAGGCCTCGACCGGCTCCTGGTGAAAACCGGTGACGGTACGCGCCTCGTAGGGCACCTCTTGATTGATCAACGCAATCTCGACGGACTTTTCATCGTCGCAGAACAATTGCAGATAAATGTCCGACAGCCGGGTGGCGGTGCCGTGCCAGACGGCCCCGCTGAGGTGAGGGCGAAACTCAGCCAGCCGCTCCATCCATTGCAGCGCCAGTCGGCGCAGGGCTCGCAACTCTGCCGGCTGCGTCTGGGCACAGAAAACTGCCAGGTGCTCACGCACCGCGTCCTCCACCTCATCATTGCCAGGCAGCGGGGTGCGCGCAGGCAGCCCGAGCTGACGTACCGCCCGGCGCTTGGCCGGCCCATATTCCAGCCCCTCGTCCACCACCAAGGACGCAGCCACCGCGGCGATCTCCGGTTTGCTCATGCCCGCATTGTGCCCCCACCCGCGTGCCGACGGCCGCCATACCCGCCCCTAGAATCGGGCCATGCACATCCACATCCTTGGCATCTGCGGCACCTTCATGGGAGGACTGGCCGCCCTCGCCCGCGAGGCGGGCCACAAGGTCACCGGCTGCGATGCTGGCGTCTACCCCCCGATGAGCGACCAGTTGCGCTCGCTCGGCATCGAACTGATCGAAGGGTTCGACGCCGACCAGTTGGCCCTGCGGCCGGACATGTTCGTGATCGGCAACGTGGTCAGCCGGGCGCGCCTGGCCGACGGCACGCCGAAGTTCCCGCTGATGGAAGCCATCATGGAGGACGGCCTGCCCTACACCAGCGGCCCGAAATGGCTGGCCGAGCATGTACTTCAGGGCCGCCATGTGATGGCCGTGGCTGGCACCCACGGCAAGACCACCACCACCTCGATGCTGGCCTGGATCCTCGAATCCGCCGGTCTGCAACCCGGCTTTCTCGTCGGTGGCGTCCCGATGAACTTTGGCGTTTCGGCGCGGCTGGGCGCGGCCAAGCGCCCCAAGGCCGGGACAGCCGCGGACCAACGCCCCTTGTTCGTGATCGAGGCCGACGAGTACGACACCGCCTTCTTCGACAAACGCAGCAAGTTCGTGCACTACCGGCCGCGCACCGCGGTGCTGAACAACCTGGAATTCGACCACGCCGACATCTTCGACGACCTGGCCGCGATCGAGCGCCAGTTCCATCACCTGGTCCGTACCGTGCCTGGCTCTGGCCGCATCGTCATCAATGGGCTGGAAGAGAGCCTTGCGCGGGTGCTGCACGCCGGCTGCTGGAGCGAGGTGCGCAGCTTCGGCGCCGCGGTGAGCGACTTCACTACGCGCGGCGAGCCACACGACTTCGAGGTGGTTCACAACGGACAGCCGGTCGCCACTGTCAAGTGGGCACTGACTGGCGTGCACAACCAGCTCAACGCCCTGGCGGCCATCGCCGCCGCGGAGCATGTGGGCGTTGCGCCCGAAGTCGCTGCACGTGCGCTGGGCGAGTTCCAGAACGTCAAACGCCGCATGGAAATACGGGGCAACGTGCGCGACATCACGGTGTACGACGACTTTGCCCACCATCCGACGGCGATCCGTACCACGCTAGATGGCTTGCGCCGCAAGGTGGGGGCCCAGGCGCGCATCCTGGCCGTGTTCGAGCCGCGCTCCAACACCATGAAACTCGGCACCATGAAGGCACAACTCCCCTGGAGCCTGGAAGATGCAGACCTGGCTTTCTGCCATGCGGGCGGATTGGGCTGGGATGCTCGTGAGGCATTGGCGCCCATGGGTGCGCGCGCGCAGGTGGCCGACAGCATCGAGGAGCTGGTGAAACAAGTCATCGCCAGCGCCCGGCCCGGGGATCACATCCTGTGCATGAGCAATGGCGGCTTCGGCGGCATCCACGCCAAACTGCTGCAGGCGCTCGCCTGATGGACTAAGATGGTTCGCTAGGCCTCAGGAAACCGGTCATGACACGCGAGCCCCAATCCAAAACCAGCACGAGTCAGGTCGGCAGCCTCCCGTTCACGCCGCACGGCAAGGTGGACATCTGGCAGGAAGGCGATCTGCATCTTTACGAGGCCACCGGCCCTTTCAACAAGGAGTTGGTGGACGGGCTGGCTATTGCCCAGGCCGACTTCTTGCGCGACGTCCAGCCGACTGGCCCCTGGGCCAGCATCTGCATCGTGCGCAACAGCGCCTTGGGCACACCCGACGGTCTGCAACGCTACGGCGAGTTGATCCGGCAGGCACCACCCCAGTTCACCGCCGTGGCGACCGCCTATGTCATCGACAACACGGTGGAAGGGGGGCAATTGATGGCCCCCCTGTTTACCCGCGTTTTCGCCGAGGCCAAGCGTCCGTTTCAGATCTTTGCCACACTGGACGAAGCCAGGCGGTGGGCCCAGGGCCTGGTTGACCAGGCCCAAGGCGCCTAGCGCTCCCGGCGTGCCTTGACCCCGCCAGCCAATACTTCCAGCACCTCCAGCGAGTCGTCCCAGCCCAGGCAGGCATCGGTGATGCTCTTGCCGTATTCCAGCTTGGCGACATCGTCCTTGCCCGGCGTGAACTTCTGCGCCCCGGCGTGCAGATGGCTCTCCACCATGACGCCGAAGATGCTGCGCGAGCCACCCGCCACCTGGGTGGCAATGTCACGCGCCACATCGAGCTGCCGTTCATGCTGCTTGCTGCTGTTGGCGTGGCTGCAGTCCACCATCAGCGTGGCCGGCAGCTTGGAGGCAGAC
>JAYRLJ010000512.1:0-1640 GCA_041905305.1 Hylemonella sp.
CGTTGGTCAGCAGCTTGCGCGATGCAATGCGCTTTTCGATTTCCGCATTCACCGCATCCTGCGTGGAGTCTTCCTCGAACGCTTCCTCGTCGGTCTTGCCGCCGACCGAACCACCCACTGAGCCCCCAAGGGCCTGATGCATCTTGGCCGTGGTCTTGCCGCCCTGGCTGGAATGGGCCTCGTCGATCAGCAGCGCGAACTTCCGGTCGCCCAAGTCGCCCAGCTCGTCGAGGATGAAGGGGAACTTCTGCACCGTGGTGACGATGATCTTCTTGCCCCGGCGCAGGAAGTCGCGCAGCTCTTGCGCGTTGTCCGAATGGCCGAGGATCGAGGCCACATGGTCGTAGCCCTTGATGGTCTTGTGGATCTGGGTGTCCAGCGCACGCCGGTCGGTGATGACGATGACCGAATCGAACTGCGCCTGCATGGCATCCGCCGCCGTCTTCAGCTCCACCAACTGGTGTGCCAGCCATGCAATGGTGTTGCTCTTGCCGCTGCCCGCAGAGTGCTGGATCAGGTAACGCTGGCCCACACCGTCGGCGCGCGAACGGCGCAGCAGGGCACGTACTGTGCGCAACTGGTGAAAGCGCGGAAACACCGGCTTGCGGGACTTGCGCCGCCTGCCGCTGGCGTCTTCCTCCTCGTCCTCCACCACCTGTGCGTAGTTCTCGATGATGTTCGCCAGAGACTCCTTCGCCAGCACCTGCTTCCACAGGTAGTCGGTTTTGATGCCGTTGGGGTTCGGCGGATTGCCCGCACCGCTGTTCCAGCCCTGGTTGAAAGGCAGGAACCACGAGGCCTTGCCCTTCAACTCGGTGCAGAAGCGCACCTCGGCGTCGTCCACCGCCATGTGCGCAACGCAGCGACCGGACTGGAACAGCAACTCCTTCGGATCGCGCGTGGTCTGGTACTGGACGATGGCATCGGCCACCGTCTGCTTGGTCAGCGAATTTTTCAACTCGAAGGTCAACACCGGCAGGCCGTTGATGAAGACCACCAAGTCCAGCTCGTTGCCGGAGTCGTTGCTGTAGCGCACCTGCCGGGTGACGCTGAAGATGTTCTTGGCGAAGGCTTCGCTGGCAGCTGTGTTGCCCGGCGTGGGCAGCAGCTTGTAGAGATCGACCGTCACCGGCCCGTGGCTCACGCCACGGCGCAAACAGTCCACCACGCCGCGCTTGGCGATCTCGCCTTGCAGCCGGTGCAGAAACTGCGTGCGCTGGATGCCCTCGCTGGCCAGATTCAGCGTTTCTACCGTCTCGGGGCTTGTGGCTTGCAAGAACTCCAGCAGCTTCGCCACGTCCAGCGCCACGTCGCGGTTGTAGTCACTCGCCCGGCCCAGCACGTAGCCGCCCGGCCCATACACCGACACCGATTCCTGCGCCGTGTTCGGCGCAACGGGCGGATGTTCGCTGATGCCCGCCAGATGGCGCACGATCAATTGCTCAAGCGCTTTCTCGCTGGTGTCGGTGGGTCGGGTCATGCGTCACCTTTCTTTTTCGGCCTTGGCAGGGCTTTTCGGCCCTTCTCCAACTGCTTCACCGGCTGCGCAATGGCCGCCTCGAAGTCCTTTTCCACCGGTGACGGCAGGTTGCGAACCCGCGCCTGATACTCGGCATAGGCTGCTTCGGCCTTGGCCAGCG
>JAYRLJ010000115.1:0-8530 GCA_041905305.1 Hylemonella sp.
ATGTCGGTGATGGACAGGCCGGCGTGCGCCATGGCTTCGCGCATGGTGATGCCGTCGGCGTCCTTCTGGTCGAGCCAGGCCGGGTCGAAATGGCCGGTCAGGGCTCCCGAGCCCAGGAAGGTGGCTTTGTAGCGCTGACCTTCTTCCTCGGCAAATGCCACGACCTCGATGCCGAAGGGCAGGCGCCGGCCGGCGGCGTGCAGCTTCTGCACACAGACCAGGGGCACGAAGATGCCGAGTCGCCCGTCGTACTTGCCGCCGTTGCGCACCGTGTCGTAGTGCGATCCTGTCATGAGGTACTTCGCACCGGGCACCACTGGGTGGTAACGGCCGACCACATTGCCCACCGCGTCGATGCCGACCTCGTCGAAGCCGCATTCGCGCATCCAGTCACCGATCTGCCGGGCGCAGGCTCGGTGCGCGTCGGTCAGGTAGGTCACCGTGAGCTGACCTTTTTCTGCGTAGCCCGGTTCACTGTGATGGGCAAGCATCTCCTGCCAGTCCCAGACACGCTGGCCATCGATCGGTTCGAAGCCGAACTTGTCATTGAGCCGGATCTCGGCAATGCGGTGGATGTTGCGAAGGCACTCCTGCAGTTCAAAGTCCGGGTGGTTGTGCAAGCGGCGCTCGAAGGCCTCGATGATCTGCGCCTTGTTCAGCCCGTTGCCGCGCGGACCGCGCACCGCGAGGATGAAGGGCCAGCCGAACTTGGCGTTGTAGTCGGCATTGAGCTGCTGGATGCGCGCGAACTCCTCGGGCGTGCACTGGGTCAGCCCGGCCCTGGTCTGCTCGTCGGTTGATTCGGCCGTGAGGGACTTGCTCACCATGGCCTTGCCCGCCAGTTCCGGGTGGGCGCGGATCAGAGTGATCTGCGCCTCACGCCCGGCCTGGTCCAGTATGCGGGTCATGGCGTGCTTCAGTTGCGCCAGCGACATGAATGGCCGCTGCGCCAACGCCTGCCCGGCGATCCAGGGCGTGTGTTCGTACAGGCCGTCGAGCATCTGGAGCGCCTCGGACAAGGGGGCGGCGTTGAGTTGGTCCAGGGTGTAGGGCATGGGTATCCTTGCGTTCCGCAGGTGGCGCCTCAGGCCGTGACCGGGTGCGTGGTCTTCCAGTGCCGCGCAATGTCAAGGCGGCGCGCCACCCAGACCTTGTCATGCGACTGGATGTAGTCGAGGAACCGCTGCAGCGCGGTGATGCGGCCGGGCCGCCCCAGCAGGCGGCAGTGCATGCCGATGCTCATCATCTTGGGGCGGTCCAGTCCGGCCGGGTCGCCCTCGGCGTACAGCGCGTCGAAGCTGTCCTTCAGGTACTGGTAGAAGGGGTCCGCATGCGAATAGCCCTGCGGCAGCGAGAAGCGCATGTCGTTGCAGTCCAGCGTGTAGGGAACGATGAGCTGGTGGGTGTCGCTGCCGTCGCTCTTCCTCACCTTCATCCAGAAGGGCAGGTCGTCGCCGTAGTAGTCGCTGTCGTAGTCGAAACCGCCGTCATCAGCGACCAGGCGCCGCGTGTTCGGGCTATCGCGCCCGGTGTACCAGCCCAGCGGGCGTTCGCCGGTGAGCCGTTGGATGATGGCCATGGCCTCGGCCATGTGGGCGCGCTCGGTGGCCTCGTCGACGTGCTGGTAATGGATCCACTTCAAGCCGTGGCAGGCGATCTCGTGCCCGAGTTCGGTGAAGGCGGCGCAGACGTCCGGGTGGCGCTGCAGCGCGGTGGCAACGCCGAACACCGTCAGGGGCAGGCCACGCCGCTCGAACTCGCGCAGGATGCGCCAGACACCCTGGCGCGAACCGTACTCGTAGATGCCTTCCATGCTGATGTGTCGCGCAGGAAAGGCCGCCGGGTTGAACATCTCGGACAGGAAGGTCTCGGAGGCATCGTCGCCGTGCAGCACGCAGTTCTCGCCGCCTTCTTCGTAGTTGAGCACGAACTGCACGGCTATGCGGGCACCGCCCGGCCAGCGGGCGTGGGGGGTGTTGCGGCCGTAGCCAACGAGGTCGCGTGGGTAGGGGGCGGTACTGTCGTAGATCATGCGAGGGCCTGACTGATGTCGCTGGATGGCGCCTTGCGGTCGAAGGTCAGGTTGGCCATGACGTGTTTCAGGTGCTCGTCCATCAGGCGTACCGCCAGCTCCTCATTGCGTGCCGCCAGCGCCTTGACGATCTCGACGTGTTCGTCGTTGGAGTGTTCGGCCGCACTGCGTGACTGGTAGACCAGCGTGATGAGTGCGCAGCGCGAGATCAGCTCGTCCAGCAGTTCGGCCAGCACCCGGTTGCCGGTGAGCTCGGCCAGGCGCACGTGAAAGTCACCGAGCAGTTCATTGCGACCCGGGACATCGTCGGCGGCCAGCGCCTTCTTCTCCTCCGCCACGTGGGCGCGCAGCGCCCTGATCTTGGCGGGGGTCGCCTGGCGCACAAAGTTGCGCACCAGCTGCAGTTCCAGCATGTGCCGCACCTCGAAGACCTGCTGAGCCTCTTCCGCGGACGGGCTGGCAACGAAGGCGCCGCGTGCCGGCTCAAGCCGGATCAGCCGGTTCTGCGCCAGCTGGAACAGGGCCTGGCGTACCAATGTCCGTGAGACGCCGAAGTGGTCGGCCAGCTTCTGCTCGGCCAGTTTGGTGCCGGGGTGCAGCCGGTGTTCGACGATGGCGCGCGTCAGTGATTCGACGATCTGGCGGGTGCTGGAGGATTCCATGTCGTTAATGATAGCGATAATCAAAAAAAGTGTATACACTTTGGTGGACCGGCGCGGTTCTTGCAAACCCCGCGGTCAGTCCGGTCAGAGGCAGCAAGAAGTGTGCACACCGGCGACAGAAAGGACGCAAGCCATGGGACTCAGCACCCACGTACTCGACACCATGCACGGCTGCCCGGCCGCCGGCATGCAGGTGGCGCTTTACACCACGCAGGGCGGCCAGGCCGAGCTGGTGAAGCGCTTCGCGCTCGACAGCAACGGCCGCAACCCGGAGGGGCTGCTCTACGACCATGCCAGCCTGAAGGCCGGGACGTACCGCCTGAGTTTCGACGTCAAGGGCTATTTCCGTGCGCGCGGTGTGGCGCTGCCGGAGCCGGCCTTCCTGGACCAGGTGGCGATCGACTTCGGCGTCGCCGATGCCAGCCAGCATTACCATGTGCCGCTGCTGGTCAGTCCCTGGAGCTATTCCACCTACCGGGGCAGCTGAGCGGCTGCCTGTATTCTTGATCAACCCGTGTCGCAGCGGCGCAGGCGAGGCCCAAGGTCCCGCCACGACGCGACCCCAGGGGCTCACAGCGCCCGCAGTGGTGAGCCTGGAACTTGCTTGGAACCCCGGGTTCCGTTTTTCGAGTTGCCATGGAAACCTACCTGCTTGATTGGGCCAACCTGCTGCTGCGCTGGCTCCACGTGATCGTCGCCATCGCCTGGATCGGCTCGTCCTTCTACTTTGTCTTTCTCGACAGCAGCCTCACGCCGCCCACCGACGAGAAACTGCGCGGGGAGGGCGCTACCGGTGAGCTCTGGGCCGTGCACGGCGGCGGCTTCTACCACCCGGTGAAGTACGCCGTCTCGCCGCCCACGCTGCCGCCGCACCTGCACTGGTTCTACTGGGAGAGTTACAGCACCTGGCTCAGCGGTTTCGGGCTGTTCCTGGTGTCCTACCTCTGGAGCCCCTCGGTCTACCTGATCGATCCGCGCGTCATGGCCTGGACGCCCTGGGCCGCCGTGGCCGCCGCGCTGGCGTTCCTGGTGGTGTTCTGGCTGCTCTACGACCTGGCGTGCCGCACCCTGGGGCAGGGGCGCAACGGCGACAGCAAGGTCGGCTTGGCCGTGGCGGTGCTGGTGGCCGTGGCGGCTTGGCTCGCCTGCCACCTGTTTGCCGGCCGGGCCGCGTTCCTGCTGGTCGGGGCCATGCTGGCCACGGCCATGAGCGCCAATGTGGCGATGTGGATCATCCCGGGCCAGCGCAAGGTGGTGGCGACCCTCAAGGCGGGCCAGCCGGTGGACCCGGTGCACGGCCAGCGCGGCAAACAGCGCAGCGTGCACAACACCTATTTCACGCTGCCGGTGCTGTTTGCCATGCTCAGCAACCACTACAGCTTCACCTATGCGTCCGAGTACAACTGGGTGTTCCTGATCGCCATCATGGCCGCCGGTGCTGCCATCCGTCAGTTCTTCGTGCTGCGACACGGCTACAAGCTGGGCCGCAATGCGCATCCCTGGCCCTATGCGGCGGTTGGCGTGGTGCTGCTGCTGGCCCTGGTGGCCTGGCTGCGTCCGGCGCCGGCTGCCCCGGCGGCAGCTGCGCCCGTGGCCGGGCTGGCCGAGGTGCGGTCGGTGGTGGCCCAGCGTTGTGTCATGTGCCACGGCGAGGCGCTGCAGTCCAAGGGGGTACGGCTGGACAGCGCGGCCGAACTGCAGAAGCACGCGCAGCAGGTCTACCAGCAGGTGGTGGTGAGCCGTGCCATGCCGATGAACAATGCCACCGGCATGACCGAGGAGGAGCGGGCACTGGTGGCGCAGTGGTTCCGTGCCGGCGCCCGGGCCGACTGAAGCCCCGCGCGCGGCGTCAGTCCTGCCAGAAGCCGCGGTGCAGCGCGGCGATCTCTTCTTCCACCTCGGCCACCGGCCCGATGACCTCCACCGCTTTCTGCCCGGCCGCGAACACGCTGCGGCAGGGCAGATCCATGGTGGGGTTCTCGGTGTGGCTGCCGGTCAGGGCCAGCAGCCGGCGTTCGCTCAAACCGTAGACCAGACGGCCGATGTGGGCCCAGTACTGGGTGCCGGCACACATGGCGCAGGGCTCCACCGTGGTGACCAGCGTGCAGCGCCAGAGGTAGTCCGGGCTGTAGTTCAAGGCGGCGGTGCGCGCCAGCACCGCCTCGGCATGGTTGACGGTGTCGACATTGCCCTGCTCGGCCAGCACGGTCTCGCCATCGGGCGCGACCAGAATGGCGCCAAAGGGATGGCGCCCCAACTCGTCACGCGCGCGGCGTGCCACGGCATTGGCATGCCGCAGATGGCGCAGGACCTGCTCCGGGCTCACGCCTGAACTACCGTTGAATCAGGCACTTTGCGAGCCGCGGTGGGCCCAGGCGGTGGTGTGTTTCTCGATGAAGCTGAACAGCTCATACATCGCCATGGCCATGATGCCCACCACCAACAGGCCGCTGAAGGCCAGTCCCATCTGCATGGCCGAGCCGGCCGAGATCAGCAGGTAGCCGATGCCTTCGTTGGCGGCCGTCATTTCCGACACCGTGGTGCCGACGAAGGCGAGCGTGATGGCCACCTTGAGCGAGCCGAAGAAGTAGGGCATGGAGCGGGGCAGGCCGACCTTGATCAGCACGTCCCAGCGCCGTGCTCCCAGCACGCGCAGCACGTCTTCGAGTTCGGGTTCGAGCGTGGCCAGGCCGGTGGCGATGTTGACGGTGATGGGGAAGAAGCTGATCAGGAAAGCCGTCAGGATGGCCGGGCCGATACCGATGCCGAACCAGACCACCAGGATGGGGACGAAGGCGGCCTTGGGCAGGGCGTTGAAGGCCGTCATCAGCGGGTAGATGGCGGCGTAGGCCAGGCGCGAGCTGCCGATCAGGAAGCCCAGCAGCACACCGACGACGATGGCCAGGCCGAAGCCCGCCATCGTGACCCAGAAGGTGCGCCAGGCATGGCCGGCGATGGTGGCCTTGTGCTCCAGCGTCTGCTCCCAGATGCGCCAAGGGCTGGGGAAGATGAATTCCGAGACATTGAAGGCGGAGGTGACGATCTGCCAGAGGACGATGATGGCCAGCATCAGCAGCAGCGGGGACCAGCGTTCCAGTTCTTTGCGGGGTTTCATGATGGCGTTCCTGCTCTCTTACTGATTGATCACCGCGCCGGCCTTGCGCATGGCGCCGATGTGGCCGCGCAGCTCGTGCACGATGTTGGTGAACTCGGGGGTGTAGGTGATTTCCAGGTCACGCGGGCGCGGCAGGTCGATGTCGCGTTGGACCACGAAGCGGCCCGGGCCCTTGCTCATCACGTACACCGTGTCGGCCAGGAAGACCGACTCCCGCAGATCATGCGTGACGAGGATGACGTTGAACTTCTGCGCCGCTTGCAGGTCGCGCAGCGTGCACCAGAGCTCCTCGCGGGTGAAGGCGTCAAGCGCACCGAAGGGCTCGTCCAGCAGCAGCATCTTGGGCTCATGGATCAGCGCACGGCAGATGCTGGCGCGTTGCTGCATGCCGCCTGAAAGCTCCCAGGGGAACTTGTGCTCGTAGCCGCCCAGCCCCACCGTGGCGAGCAGCTTCTTGGCCCGTTCCTCGAACTCCTTGCGGCGATCCTTGAACTGCTGGCGGTAGGGCTCGACGATCTCCAGCGGCAGCAGCACGTTGTCCAGTGTCGTGCGCCAGGGCAGCAGCGAGGGCGCCTGGAAGGCCATGCCGGAGATCTTGAGCGGTCCGTCCACCGCTTGGCCGTCGACCCGGATGCGGCCCATGCTGGGTTTCTTGAGACCGGTGGTCAGCTTCATGAAGGTGGACTTGCCGCAGCCCGAGGGGCCGACGATGGCAATGAACTCGCCCTGTTGCACGTTCAGGTTGATGGCCTCGACCGCAAACTGGTTCTTGGCCAGCAGTTCGTCGTTGTAGGCCAGCCAGACGTCGTCGAACTGGACAAAGGGAGCGGAGGATGGAGCGGTGGACATGGGCGTCGCAAAAAAATGGCCAGACGTGCTGGCCAGGTGGTTAGTCAGTCGTTCGGTTCACTTCTTGGCCGGGGGCAGCACATTCAGCTCGGCGGCCGTCGGCAGCATGGAGCCGTTCCAGATCGCGTTGGCATCGACCCGGTTCTTGGTGGCAAAAGCGTCCGACACCTGCGAGGCCATGAGCGACAGGCGGCCCGGGTTGACCTGGCCGAAGCCTTCCTTGCGCGCGTCGGGGCTGGCGACCACGGCGTCGATGGCCATCTGCAGGCGGCGGGTCTCCAGCGCCACGTTGATGATGCCGTCGCGGGCCTTGACGGTGTCGATGCTGGCGGCCGGATTGGCCATCACGTCCTTGGCGCCCTTGGCGAAGGCCTTGAGGAAGGCCTTGATGACTTCAGGGTTCTCCTTGATCAGCTTGGGGCTGGCGATGATGGCGTTGCCGTAGAGCTTCACGCCGTAGTCTGCATAGGGCATCACGACCACGTCCTCGGCCTTGACGCCGCGCGCTTCCAGGTTGAGCAGCGAGGTGAAGGAAAAGCCGGTGATGGCATCGATGTCGCCGCGCACCAGCATGGTTTCGCGCAGCGGCGGGTCCATGGCGGTCCAGGCGACGTTGCTCACCTTGTTGGCCTTTTCGAAGATCGGGAAGGCCTTGCGCCCGGCGTCAAACACCGGCGCCCCCAGCTTCTTGCCGCTCAGGTCGGCCGGGGTCTTGATGCCGGACTTCTTGAGTGCCAGCACGGCGGCCGGCGTGTTGTTGTAGACCATCATCACCGCCACCGGCTTGTTGGGCGCGTCGGGGTTGTTGGCGTGGAATTCCATCAGGGCCGCCATGTCGGCAAAGCCCATGTCATAGGTGCCCGACGCCACGCGGGTGACCGTGCCGCCCGAACCGTTGCCGCTGTCGACCGTGACATCCAGCCCCGCGGCCTTGAAATAGCCTTTGGCAACCGGCACCAGGAACAGTGCGGCAGGACCTTCGAAGCGCCAGTCAAGCTGGAACTTCAGCGGTTTCGTCTGGGCCTGGGCGGTACCGAAGCAGGCTACCAGGGCCAGGGCGGCGGCGGTCTTGATCAGTTGGCGTTTGGACATGAGTTTCTCCACGGCAGGGCCTGCGCACAGGCGGGGACTAAGCGACGACAAGCGTCGGACTCTCCGGGTCGAGCAAGAACGGTGCCAGATAGCGCTCGTCCGGATGGTGATTGAAAACAGCTTTGTATACAAATTCTGCTGCGCTTCCGGCAACGCGGTATCCCTGAAAACCCTTGGGGTGCACTGAATCTGTGCGGCGTGCACCGGGCTTGTGCTGGCCTGCCCGGGCCACCCGAAGCCGGCGCGGGCGGTGCTGCAGGCGGCGGCTTCGTTATCATGTCGGCGGCCCGCTTCGTCCATCGCAACCCTATTCCAAGGAATCCCTCATGAACGCTGCTTCTGTCCGCTTCCCCCTGCGTCCGCTGCTTTGTGCCGTCGCCGCGGGCCTTGTGTGCCTGTCGACACCGGCGCTGGCGGCTGACGCCGTCAAGGTCGGCCTGCTGTCCACGCTCTCCGGTCCCGGCGCCGGCCTGGGCATTGACATCCGTGACGGCTTCCAGCTGGCGGTCAAGCTGAACGGTGGCAAGCTCGGTGGCCTGCCGACCGAGGTGGTGGTGGCTGACGACCAGGCCAGCCCGGACGTGGGCCGCCAGACGGCCGACCGGCTGGTCAAGCGCGACAAGGTGGACTTCATGACCGGCATCGTGTTCTCCAATGTCATGCTGGCCGTGGGCGCGCCCACTTTTGCCTCCAAGACGTTCTACATCAGCGCCAATGCTGGCCCCACGCAGTACGCCGGCGAGCAGTGCAACCCGTATTTCTTCAGCGCTTCCTACCAGA
>JAYRLJ010000513.1:0-515 GCA_041905305.1 Hylemonella sp.
CGTGCTGCCCAGCTTGGCTACGATGAAGCGTCGTCCCAATTGCTGCGATACATTTTCAAAGGGATTGAATGGCCCGAGCCCGCTTGGAATAGTTTCCACAAACGAGACTCCGCAGCTCGCGACGCTTGGTTCTACCTGTGCCAACAGCGCAGAATTCCGTTCATTCATATATCGAAGTCCGTGAAATATTACTCAGTCCATTGGGATCATATCAGTTTGGATTCTGAGTATGATCAAATGGTCAGACAGTCTCCTGATGTCGATTTGGGGAAGGTTCTATTTCGGACATATCAGCTAATTGCTGCCGGACTTGAGCCTAAGAGCTTCTTTGACGGCAGTGCTTTCGTTGGAGGAGTAACTGGTCTGTCTGAAGCGTCCGCTCGGCAGATTGCCAACGCGTTCGCGCTGCAGCTCTTTCCCGGCAACGTGCGATCCGCCTTGGTAGCATGAATTGATACGGAAGGTTTGAAATCCCGTCCGCGGCTGACGTGCGAGATGCCGCTACGCCGCGTACC
>JAYRLJ010000513.1:525-1099 GCA_041905305.1 Hylemonella sp.
TAAGTCGGCGAGCCATACCGATACCGGCTAGGGCATCCAGCACCGGGCGCAATGTGGCCGCGCGCTTGCCCTTGAAGGCGCGGGCAACGTCTTGCGGGGCCAGCGGGGAGCCTGCCGCGGACAGGATCGATTGCACCGCACTCACCTGTTCGGGGAGCGTGCCGGGCCAAGGGATGACATTGTCGGGCAGCACGGCAGCGGCCTCGCCCAGGTCGAGCGTCTGGGTCACCGGGGCCTTGTAGTCCGGCGCCTGGAATTCGGGGCGCAGCCAGCGGATCAGTCCCTTGGCCTCTTCGGCGGCACGTTTCTTGTTGAGCGCGACGAGGCGGGCGAGCACTTCCTCGTCGGAGAGATCGGCAGGCCAGCCATAGGCCTCAGCGACGAGGGCATCGATTACGTCGTGGTGCTGGCGGATCAGGGTGACGAGCCCGCGATCGTGAATGCCGCGCTCGGCATCCGTGAGCGGGCGGCCTTCCTTCAGGGCTTCGAGCACATTGTAAAGCCGGGTGAGCGTCAGGTCCTCGTGTTCGACCAGCACACGCTTGCGCAGCACGTCGAGCGCGTCGGCCTGGGC
>JAYRLJ010000513.1:1109-1638 GCA_041905305.1 Hylemonella sp.
CGGGGACGTCTGCGGGGAACGGGAAGGGATCGAAGCAGCGAGACTTCACGTAAACCGGGTCATCTCCCATTCCCAGCCTTCCACCGCTGGCAATGGCCCAGGGCACGTGGAAGCGACTCGACAGGATACCCAGCGCATAGGCGTCATCCAGTGCAATGCAGATCAGCTTGTTGTCGGGCAGGATCGACATGGGCAGGAACTGGAGTACCCGGTGCTTCGCCGTTTCGATGGTGGCGATGTAGCGAGTCACTCCGCGCAAGGCCTTGCGCAAGTCCGGTCGTGGCTTGCCGAACAACCACCACTTCTCCGCATATTGCTTGGCATCGGCGGTCTTACTTTTCGCTGCCTGTCCGTTGCGCTGAGGGCGGACGGCGTTCGACAAGTGCTGAAAAATGGCAGGGTGGCGCTCCAGCACTTCGGCTTCGCTCAGGCCATAGAGATCAATCACCTTCACTCCGCGCGGCCGCGAAGCGAGATCGCGGCCATTGCGATAGTCGAAGACCACCTCATCACCATCTCCGACGCCAGT
>JAYRLJ010000116.1:0-8478 GCA_041905305.1 Hylemonella sp.
CAGGCGATAGACGAGCCGGTGATCGCCAAGGTCGAAGCTGACGCCTTCCCCGTGAGCTCGCTGGCTTTCTCCAGCGATACGCACTCGCCGTTGCAGATCAATGAACTGGTGAACCGCATTGCCAAGCCGCGCCTGCAGACCGTGACGGGCGCGGCCGACGTGCGTATCTTTGGTGAGCGCAAGTACGCCATGCGCGTCTGGCTCGACCCCGACCGCCTGGCGGCCTACAGGCTAACGACGCAGGATGCCGAGGACGCCCTGCGGCGCAGCAATCTGGAGGTGCCGGCCGGCCGTATCGAGAGCCAGCAGCGCGAGTTCTCGGTCACGTCCAACACCGACCTGCGTACGCCGGCACAGTTCGGCGAGATCGTGCTCAAGAACGTCAACGGCTTTCCGGTCAAGCTGCGGGATGTGGCGCGCATCGAGGAAGGGGCGGCGGAAGAGCGCACCTCGGTGCGCCTCAACGGTCGTCCGGCCATTTCGGCCGGCGTGATTCGCCAGGCCACGGCCAACCCGCTCGACCTCAGCCGCGGCGTGCGCGAAATGCTGCCCAAGCTGCAGGCCGACCTGCCGCCGGGCATCAGCATCAACGTGGCCAACGACAACTCGGTCTTCATCGACCGTTCGGTCAAGAACGTCTACAAGACCATCCTGGAAGCCGTGGTGCTGGTGGCCCTGGTGATCTTCGTCTTCCTGCGCACGTTGCGCGCGTCCATCATCCCGATCGTCACCATCCCGGTCAGTCTCATCGGCACCTTCGCGCTGATGGCGCTCGCCGGCTTCACCGTCAACACGCTGACGCTGCTGGCGCTGGTGCTGGCCATCGGCCTGGTGGTGGACGACGCCATCGTGGTGCTGGAGAACATCTACCGCCATATCGAGGAAGGGCTGGACCCGTTCAGCGCGGCCATCAAGGGTGCCAAGGAGGTGGGCTTTGCCGTGGTGGCGATGACGCTCACGCTGGCGGCGGTCTACGCGCCGCTGGCCTTCACGCCCGGGCGCACCGGCCGCCTGTTCGTGGAGTTTGCGCTGGCACTGGCAGGCTCGGTGGTTGTCTCGGGCTTTGTGGCGCTGACGCTCTCGCCCATGATGTGCTCGCAACTGCTGCGCCACAACGCCAAGCCCTGGTTCTTCGATCGCTGGATGGAGAGTGCGCTGAACGCCTTGACCGACGGCTACGAGCGCCTGCTGCGGCGAGTGCTGGGGATGCGCTGGCTGGTGTTGCTGGTGATGGCGGGCGTGGGCCTCGCGATCTGGGCCATCCTTCCGGGCATGAAGCGCGAGCTGGCGCCACTCGAAGACCGCGGCGTGATCCTGAACGTGGTGAATGCCCCGGACGGCGCCACGCTGGACTACACCGACCGCTACGCGACGGCCATCGAACGCATCGGCTCGGGCTACAAGGAGTTCGACCGCATCTTCGTCGTTACCGGCAATCCGACGGTGAGCCAGTCCAACGTTTTCTTCCGGGCCGTCGACTGGGACGAGCGCGAGCGCACCACGCTGCAGATGGCGCGCGAGATACAGCCGAGGATCAACGCGCTGCCGGGGGTGGCGGCGTTCCCGATCACGCCGCCGTCACTGGGGCAGGGCTTCCGCGAGCGGCCGGTCAATTTCGTCATCATGACCTCCGACAGCTACGAGAACCTGAACCAGGTCACGCGCCAGTTCTTGGACGAGATCGGCAAGAACCCGGGCTTCCTGACGCCGGACGTCGATTTGCGGCTGAACAAGCCCGAGCTCAAGATCGATGTCAACCGCGAGAAGGCGGCCGACCTGGGCGTGAGCGTGGAGGTGGTGGCGCGGGCCATCGAGACCATGCTGGGCGGCCGTACCGTGACGCGCTACAAGCGCGAGAGCGACCAGTACGACGTGATCGTGCAGACGCAATCGGTTGGGCGCGACACGCCGGACGACATCGAGCGCATCTTCGTGCGTGGACGCAATGACACGATGATTCCGCTCGCCTCGCTGGTGACGGTGCGTGAATCAGTGGCGCCGCGCGAGCTGAACCACTTCAGCCAGCGCCGAGCCGTGACCATCACTGCCAACCTGGCGCCTGACTATTCGCTCGGACAGGCGCTTGATTTCCTGGATCAGGTCGGTCGTCGGGTGCTGAAGCCCGGCTACACCACGGACCTGAACGGCACCTCGCGTGAATTCAGGAATTCGCAGGGTTCGCTGACCATCGTCTTTGTGCTGGCGCTGTTCTTCATCTTCCTGGTGCTGGCGGCACAGTTCGAGAGCTTCATCGATCCCTTCGTCATCATGCTGTCGGTGCCGCTGTCGATGATCGGCGCGCTGTTGGCGCTGAAACTGAGCAACGGCTCGCTCAATGTCTATTCGCAGATCGGCCTCATCACGCTGGTGGGGCTGATCACCAAGCACGGCATCCTGATCGTCGAGTTCGCCAACCAGATGCGCGAGCAGGGCATGGAGATGATGGAGGCGGTGGTGAAGGCCGCCAGCCAGCGACTGCGCCCGATCCTCATGACCACCGGCGCCATGGTGCTGGGGGCGGTGCCGCTGGCCCTGTCCACCGGCGCCGGTGCCGAAAGCCGCATCCAGATCGGCTGGGTCATCGTCGGCGGCATGACGCTGGGGACGGTGCTCACCATCTTCGTGGTACCGACCATGTACACGCTGCTGGCGCGCCGGCATGCGCCGGGCGCCAACAAGCGTGCGGTGCAGGCCCCGGCCGGGCACGGTGAGACCGACCTGATTGCCAAATAGGCGTCACAGCACGCCACTGCGCATGCCGCACAATCGCCGGCATGCGTGATTCCTTGTATGACGGCCCCGGCCTGACCGCCGCGGCGGCGGCGCGGCAGCTGGCCGAGGACGGCCCCAATGCCCTGCCGGGTGATGGCCAGCGGCGCTGGTACCACATCGTGCGCGATACCGTGCGCGACCCGATGTTCTTCCTGTTGCTGGCAGCGGCCGGCCTTTACCTGCTGCTCGGCGACCTGCAGGAAAGCCTCAGCCTGGCGCTGATGGTGCTGGTGGTGCTGGGTTTGACCTTGTTTCAGGAGGGGCGGACCGAGCGCGCGGTGCAGGCATTGCGTGACCTGTCGAGCCCACGGGTCCGCGTCATTCGCGATGGTCAGGTTCAGACCGTGGCCGGACTGGCGTTGGTGCGCGGCGACCTGATGCTGCTGGCCGAGGGCGACCGCGTGGGGGCCGATGCGGAACTGCTCACAGGCGGAGAGCTGCAAGTGGACGAATCCCTGCTCACCGGCGAGTCGGTGCCAGTGCGCAAATATGCCGGCACGGGTGGGCCGCATGCGGGCACCCAGGACGCATCGGCGGCTCTGTACGCTGGCACGCTGGTGGTTCAGGGACAGGGGGTGGCGCGGGTCACGGCCACTGGGGCCCGTACGCAGATGGGGCAGATCGGTCTGGCCCTGCAGACGGTGCAGGCAGAAGTGTCGCCACTGCGTCGGCAGACGGCACAGCTGGTGCAGCGTCTGGCCTGGCTGGGCCTGACCTTGAGCCTGTTGCTGGTGCTGGTCCAGGGTTTCACGCGCGGCGACTGGTTGCAGGCGTTGCTGGCGGGCATCGCGCTGGCGATTTCCATGCTGCCGGAGGAGTTCAGCGTTGTATTGACCGTGCTGCCGGCGCTGGGCGCCTGGCGCTTGTCGCGCGAACAGGTGTTGACGCGTCGCATTGCCGCCATCGAGACGCTGGGCGCGACCTCGGTGCTGTGCGTCGACAAGACCGGTACCCTCACCGTCAACCGCATGCGCGTGGTGCAACTGCACGCGCATGGGCAGTCCATGTTGCTGGACGAACACACGCAGGAGCTGCCCGAGAATTTTCACGCCGTGGTGGAGTACGCCATCCTGGCCAGCCGGGTCGATCCGTTTGACCCGATGGAGCAGGCTTTTCATGCCCTGGGCCAGCAATTCCTCGCGCAGACCGAACATCTGCACCGCGATTGGACGCTGGTGCACGAGTATGCCCTCACGCAGGAGCTGCGTGCCATGGCCCATGTCTGGCAGGGGGGGGAGACGGCGAGGCAGGTGGTGGCCGCCAAGGGCTCACCCGAAGCCATCGTCGACTTGTGCCACCTCGATGCACAACGTCGTGCCGAGGTGGCGGTCGCGGCCGATGCCATGGCGGCGCAGGGTCTGCGGGTACTGGGCGTAGCGCAGGCGCGCCATGCTGGGCCGCCCTGGCCGGCCGGCGAGCATGACTTTGATTTCACCTTCGTCGGCTTGCTGGGACTGGCGGATCCGTTGCGTGCCGAGATCCCGCAAGCGGTGCGCGAATGCCGTGAAGCCGGCTTGCGTGTGATCATGATCACCGGCGACTACCCGGTGACGGCCCGCGTCATCGCGCACCAGGCCGGCCTCGATGCGCAGTCTGTGCTCAGTGGTGACGAGATGGCGCAACTGTCCGACCTTGAGCTGCAGCAGCGGCTGCGTACCGCCAGCATCTGCGCGCGCATCACGCCGACGCAGAAGCTTCGCATCGTTCAGGCGCTGCAGGCTGGCGGTGACGTGGTTGCGATGACGGGTGACGGCGTCAATGATGCGCCGGCATTGAAGGCGGCCCACGTGGGGGTGGCGATGGGTGCGCGCGGCACCGACGTGGCGCGCGAGGCGGCGGCGATCGTGCTGGTGGACGACAACTTCGCCTCCATCGTGCGTGCGGTGCGCCAGGGTCGGCGCATCTTCGGCAACCTGCGCAAGGCCATGCGCTACATCCTGGCGGTGCATGTGCCGATAGCTGGCATGGCTTTGCTGCCGCTGCTGTTGGGCTGGCCGATCGTGTTGTTTCCCATGCACATTGCCCTGCTGGAGCTGGCCATCGACCCGGCCTGTGCCATGGTGTTCGAGAACGAGCCGGCGGAGGAGGACGTCATGCGACGCCCGCCACGCGACCCATCCGAGCCGCTGTTGGCGGGTGGCATGCTGCTAGAGGGCGTGCTGCAGGGCCTCGGGGTGCTGGCCGTGGTGCTGGCGTTGTTTGTGTGGGGGCGTCAACAGTTGGACGAGCCACAGGCACGTGCCCTGGCCTTCAGCGCCTTGGTGCTGGGCAACCTCGCGCTGATCCTGTCGAACCGGGCCGGGCCGCGCGGACTGCTGGCATCGCTGCCGGTGCCCAACCGCATGCTCTGGGGGGTCCTGGGATTCACCTTGGGGCTGCTGGCGTTGGCCTTGTACTTCCCGGTGCTGACGCATGTGTTGCAGATGGCGCCGCTGTCGCCTGGGCTGCTGGGGCTGGCGCTGGCCGGCGCGGGCGGCTGCCTGCTGTGGTTCGAGGGTCTCAAGCGTCTGTCCGGCCGACGCTAGGGGCGCTCAGGGGCGTGCGGCTGCCAGCGCCTGCAACTCGGCCAGTGTGTTGACATTGGCAAAGGCCAGCGGGTCATCGCCCGGCGCGTTGAAAGGCACCTGCACGCTGCGGTGTTGCGCCGTCCAGGCGCCGACCTTGCGACCCCCGTCACGGGTGTAGTCAAGCAAGCTGGCGTGCAGGCTGCTGCGCAGCAGGCAGAACACAGGCTGGGGACGGAGTTCGACCCGACCCTCGGCGTCCTTGTCCGGTGCCGTGGCCACGGCAATGTCGGCCTGCGCGCTTTCCAACGCACGGGCCAGGCGCGGCACCAGATCGGTCGGAAAGCAGGGCGTATCGCAAGGCACGGTCATCAGGTAGGGCGTCGCGCAGTGTGCCAGCCCGCTCAAAAAGCCGGCCAATGGCCCAGCGTAGTCCGCCACCTCGTCGGGGTAGACCGGCACCCCCAGGGCCGCATAGGCATCGAGGTTGCGGTTGGCGTTGATCATGACCTGCCCGACCTGCGGTTGCAGCCGCCGCAGCGCATGCAAGGCCAGGGGTGTCCCATGGAAGGTTTGCAGTCCCTTATCGAGACCACCCATGCGGCTGCCCCGCCCCCCCGCGAGGATCAGCCCGGTGATGTCGTGTGGGAGGATCACGTGTGCATCCTTGTTCTTTGGCGCGATCTTCAGAATATCAGTCGCAGGGCACCGCGGAACCGGCTCCGCCGGGCCGCTGGTGCCGCCCCCTGCAAGGGGGGTGGCGAAGCGACACGCAGTGCGCGCAGCCTGGGGGTGTGCAACACCTATCCGCCGATGTAGCTCATCTCCACCCGGCGCTGCGGGCTGTGGCCGCTGTCGGGCGGCTGGGCGCTGCGCAGTTCGGAGTAACGGTCGTCGCGCGCGGCCCAGATGTGGCCGATGGCGGACTCGATGTCGGCATCGCTGGCCCCATTGCGCAACAGCGTGCGCAGGTCATGGCCCTGGGTGGCGAAGAGGCAGAGGTAGAGCCGGCCTTCGGTGGACAGGCGGGCGCGGTTGCAGTCGCCGCAGAACGCATGGGTGACGCTGCTGATGACGCCGATCTCGCCCAGCGCTGGGTCGTGGCCGCCACCGGCGCCGGCATAACCCCAGCGCTCGGCGGTCTCGCCCGGGGCGCTGGGCTCCAACTGCACCAGCGGCATTTCGGTCTGGATCAGCTTGACCACCTCGGACGAGGGCAGCACCTCGTCCATGCGCCAGCCGTTGGTGGCGCCGACGTCCATGTATTCGATGAAGCGCAGCACCATGCCCGAGCCACGGAAATGCCGCGCCATGGGCAGGATCTGCTGCTCGTTGGTGCCGCGCTTGACCACCATGTTGATCTTGATCGGACCGAGGCCGGCGTCCTTGGCGGCCTGGATGCCCTCCAGCACGTCCTGCACCGGAAAATCAACGTCGTTCATACGACGGAAGACGGCATCGTCCAGTCCGTCCAGGCTGACGGTGACGCGCTGCAGGCCGGCGGCTTTCAGCGCCTGCGCTTTGCGCGCCAGCAGCGAGCCATTGGTGGTGAGCGTCAGGTCCAGCGGCTGGCCGTCCACGGTGCGCAGGGCTGCCAGCTGCTCGATCAGCACCTCGATGTTCTTGCGCAGCAGCGGCTCGCCGCCGGTCAGTCGGATCTTGCGCACGCCATGGGCGGCGAACAGCCGCGCCACGCGTGTGATCTCCTCGAAGCTCAGCAGTGCGCTGTGCGGCAGGTAGGGGTAGTCCTTGTCAAAGATGTCCTTGGGCATGCAGTAGCTGCAACGGAAGTTGCAGCGGTCGGTGACGCTGATGCGCAGGTCACGCAGCGGTCTGCCCAGCCGGTCGACCAGCAGGCCGGTGGCTGGCATGCGGGTAGCCGGATCAAAGGCGGCAGCGGGCGCGCTCAGCGTGGGAATACGCTGGTCGACCAGGGGAATGACGCGTTCGGACATGCGCCGTATTGTCGCTTGTCCGGACCAGCCCTGCAGACTGTGCAGAATCGAGGGCTGTGCCAGGAAAAGAATAACGGGAGGGGTTGGGAGCGTCACACCATGCAAACCAGACATCTGCTTCATTTGAGTTGCCTGTTCGCCATGCTCGGCTTGGCGCGGCCTGGCTACGCCCAGACACCGGCGCCGCTGTCGGAAAAGGACTACCTCGGCGACGTACCGGTGGTTCTGTCGGTGTCGCGCCTGCCGCAGCGGCTGGACGAAACGCCCGGCTCGGTGACCATCCTGGACCGGCAGATGATCCGCATGAGCGGCGCGCGCGACGTGGCCGACCTGTTACGGCTGGTGCCGGGCTTTCGCGTCAGCAATTCCTTCGAGGCCAATACCCCGCAGGGCAGCTACCACATGGGCTTGGGGGACTACTCGAACCGCATGCAGGTGCTGGTCGACGGGCGCTCGGTCTATTCGGTCTACATGCAAGGCGGCACCGGGCCCGGCCTGCAAACGGTGGCGCTGGAGGATATCGAGCGCATCGAGGTGCATCGCGGTTCGAATTCCGCCGCTTACGGCGCGCGGGCGTTCCTCGGCACGATCAACATCGTGACGCGCGACACGGTGGATACCCAGGGCATCCAGGCGCAGGTGGCCAATGGCGAGAGCGGCATCCAGGACTCCCTGGTGCGTCTGGGCTGGGGCAACGAGTCGGGCAGTTACCGCATCACCGCCGATCGGCGCGCTGACCTGGGCTTGGCGGGCGCCGCTGGCCTGGCCCGGGTGCACCGTTTGAACATACGCGGTGATGTGCGCGCGAGCAACGTGGACACGTTGGAGTTTCGCGCGGGCCAGGCTGTCATCGATGCTGGTGTCGGCTTTGAAGGTGATACCGGCAATGCGCCTCGGACGCGGACCAACACCTCCTCCTTCATCCAACTCGACTGGCGGCGCAGCCTGGGCCTGGATGCCGACCTGGCGGTGCAGTACTCTCATACAGACGAGCGGGTGAAGGACGATTTCCCCTACACGCCGCTCGCCGGCTTGACGATCGACTTCGGCGGGCGTGCTGCCAGTGACAACCTGTCGTTTCAGCATACGGTCAGGACCGGCGCCGACGTGCGTCTGTTATGGGGGGGGGAGTTGCGGCGCGAATCCATCGTCTCGCGACCGCTGTACAACACCGACGCCGAGTTTGTGACCGATTTTGCGCGTGTATTCGGTAACGCCGAGTGGCGGCTGCACCGTGACCTGCTGCT
>JAYRLJ010000117.1:0-6559 GCA_041905305.1 Hylemonella sp.
CCGCTGAAGGAGATCTCGCTGGGCATGGTGCTATTGCGCCTGTTCCAGACCTCGCGTCGCTTCAACGTGGAGATCCAGCCGCAGCTGGTGCTGCTGCAGAAAACCCTGCTCAACATCGAGGGCCTGGGCCGCCAGCTCGACCCCGACCTGGACCTCTGGAGCACGGCCAAGCCCTTCCTGGAGAAGTGGATGACCGACCAGATCGGGCCGCGCCGCTTCTGGGAGGAGCTGAAGAACCAGGCGCCGCGCTACGCCAAGCTGCTGCCTGATCTGCCGCGCCTGCTGCATGACTACCTGCGCCAGCATCCGGACCAGGAGCGGCGCGAACTGCTGGCCCTGCTGGCCGAGCAGCGCCGTACCAACCGGCTGCTGCAGGGTCTGGTCTACGCCGGCATCGGTTTTGCTTTGGGTTTGGTCGTGATGCAGGTGCTGGTTCACGTCCACTGGTTCTGACGTGATAATCCGGGCCAATTTTTGAGGAGCATAGGGTGCTGCTGACGTTGGTCATCGTTTATCTGCTGGTCACCATTGCCATCGGTCTGGTGGCGGCCAAGCGCGTGAAGAATTCGGCCGACTTCGCCATTGCCGGGCGCAGGCTGCCGCTCATCATGATCGTCACCACGACGTTCGCCACCTGGTTCGGCTCCGAGACCGTGCTCGGCATTCCGGCCAAGTTCGTCAACGGTGGCTTGGGGCACGTGGTGGAAGACCCGTTCGGCGCCGGCTTCTGCCTGATCCTGGTCGGCATCTTCTTCGCCGCGCGGCTGTACCGCATGACGCTGCTGACCATCAGCGACTTCTTCCGCGAGCGCTATGGCCGCAGTGTCGAGGTGGTGTGTTCGCTCATCATCATGGTCAGCTACCTGGGCTGGGTGTCGGCGCAGGTGACGGCGCTCGGCCTGGTGTTCCACGTTCTGTCGGGCCAGGCGATCAGCGTGCCGCTGGGCATGGTGATCGGCGTCGTGTCCATCCTGGCCTACACCCTGTTCGGTGGCATGTGGTCGGTGGCGGTGACCGACTTCATCCAGATGATCATCCTGGTTGGTGGCCTGGCGATCCTGGCGGTGTTTGCCAGCCACATGGCCGGCGGCGCCGACAAGGTGGTGGCGCTGGCGGTCAGCCGCGACATGTTCAACTTCTTCCCCGAGCCGAATTTCAAGGACATCGTGTTCTTCATTGCCGCGGCCATCACCATGATGCTGGGTTCGATCCCGCAGCAGGACGTGTTCCAGCGCGTCATGTCGGCCGACAGCACCAGGTCGGCCACGCGCGGCCCCATCATTGGCGGCGTGGCCTACATCCTGTTCGCTTTTGTACCCATGTTCCTGGTGACCAGCGCCCTGGTCATCATGCCGGAGCAGGCGCAGGCCCTGCTGCAGGACGACCCGCAGAAGGTGTTGCCCACGCTGGTGCTGGAGAAGATGCCCTTCATCATGCAGGTGCTGTTCTTCGGCGCGCTGCTGTCGGCCATCAAGTCCTGTGCGTCGGCCACCTTGCTGGCACCGAGCGTGACCTTCGTCGAGAACATCTGGCGCCAGTTCCGCCCGCACATGGGTGACAAGCAGGAACTCAGGACCATGCGCGTCACCGTACTGGTGTTCAGCGCCCTGGTGTTGGCCTATGCCATCTTCATGCAGGGCACCTCGATCTACGAGATGGTGTCCGGTGCCTACCAGGTCACGCTGGTTGGCGCCTTCGTGCCGCTGACGTTCGGCCTGTACTGGAAGCGCGCCAGCACCCAGGGCGCCATCTTCTCCATCGTGCTGGGCCTGCTGACCTGGGGCCTGTTCCTGGCCACGCCGGCTGGCGAGGAGTTTCCGGCCCAGCTGGCCGGGGTGCTGGCCTCGCTGACCGGCATGCTGGTCGGCTCGCTCGGGCCGCAGGCCATTGCCAACCGGCACGCTGGCCACCACAAGCTGGCCGGGGTGGAGTAGGCGGGGCTGGCTGTGCGGCACCGGCGGCTTGATTTCCGGCCGGCTGCCTATAATTGAGGGTTTTGCATCAACCAACCCCTTAGCGCCATGCCAATCTACGCCTACAAGTGTGCATCCTGCGGCCACGCCAAGGATGTCCTGCAAAAAGTTACCGATCCGGTGCTGTCCGAATGCCCGGCCTGTGGCAAAGCCACGTTCCAGAAGCAGCTGACGGCCGCCGGCTTCCAGCTCAAGGGTTCGGGCTGGTACGAAACCGACTTCAAGGGGGGCTCCTGCGCAGCGCCGGCCTCCTCCGAAGGCGGCGCCTGTGCCGCCTGCCCGGCCGCCAGTGCGGCCAGCTGAGTTGAATTTGATGGCCAAGCTGCGCAAATGGCTGTTCGCGGGCCTGCTGGTGCTGGCGCCGCTGGGCATCACCGTCTGGGTGCTGCAGTGGGTGATCTCCACGCTGGACCAGACGCTGCGCATCCTGCCCGATGCGTGGCAGCCGGACCGGTTGCTGGGCTTGCACGTTCCCGGTCTGGGCGTGCTGTTCGCGCTGGCCGTGGTGCTTGCCATCGGTGCCGTGGCCTCCAACTTTGTCGGCAACAAGCTGGTGAACTGGTGGCATGCGCTGCTGCACCGCATCCCTGTCGTGCGCTCGATCTATTCAGGCGTCAAGCAGGTGTCCGACACCCTGTTTTCCGAGAAGGGCAACGCCTTTCGCAAGGCGCTGCTGGTGCAGTGGCCGCGCGAAGGCGTCTGGACCATCGCCTTCCTGACCGGCACGCCCGGCGGCGATCTGGTGAACCATCTCGACGGTGAGTACCTGAGCGTGTACGTGCCGACCACCCCCAACCCCACCGGCGGCTACTTCGTCATGCTCAAGAAGAGCGATTGCATCGAACTCGACATGAGCGTCGACGAGGCGCTGACCTATGTCATCTCCATGGGCGTGATCGTGCCCGGCGGGCCGAAGAACCCGCAACTGAAGCAGGCCGCCAGCGGCCCGCTGTCCCACAGCTGAAAGTGAACTTGTTATGGCCATGCGCTCCCATTACTGCGGTCTCGTGACCGAGGCCCTGCTCGGGCAAACCGTGACCCTGTGCGGCTGGGTCAACCGCCGCCGCGACCACGGTGGCGTGATCTTCGTCGACCTGCGCGACCGCGAAGGTTATGTGCAGGTGGTGTGCGACCCGGACCGCCCCGAGATGTTCAAGACTGCCGAAGGCCTGCGCAACGAGTTCTGCGTCCAGGTCAAGGGCCTGGTGCGCGCCCGTCCGGAGGGCACCACCAATGACAGCCTGAAGAGTGGCAAGGTCGAGGTGCTGTGCCATGAACTGACCGTGCTCAATCCCTCGGTCACGCCGCCCTTCCAGCTCGACGACGAGAACCTGTCGGAAACCACACGCCTGACGCACCGCGTGCTGGACCTGCGTCGCCCCTACATGCAGAACAACCTGATGCTGCGCTACAAGGTGGCGATGGAGGTGCGCAAGTTCCTCGATGCCAACGGCTTCATCGACATCGAGACGCCGATGCTGACCAAGAGCACGCCCGAGGGGGCGCGCGACTACCTGGTGCCCAGCCGCGTGCACGATGGCCAGTTCTTCGCGCTACCGCAATCCCCGCAGCTGTTCAAGCAGCTGCTGATGGTGGCCGGTTTCGACCGTTACTACCAGATCACCAAGTGCTTCCGCGACGAGGACCTGCGCGCCGATCGCCAGCCTGAGTTCACCCAGATCGATATCGAGACCTCGTTCCTGACCGAGCAGGACATCCGCGACATGTTCCAGGGCATGATCAAGAGCGTGTTCCAGAACGTGCTGGGCGTGGACCTGGGCGAGTTCCCGGTCATGCCCTACGCCGAGGCCATGCACCGCTTCGGCTCCGACAAGCCCGACCTGCGCGTCAAGCTCGAATTCACCGAGCTGACCGATGTGATGACCGATGTGGACTTCAAGGTCTTCTCCACCCCTGCCACCACCAAGGGCGGCCGCGTGGTGGCGCTGCGCGTGCCCGGCGGCGGCGAGATGAGCCGTGGCGAGATTGACGGCTACACCGAGTTCGTCAAGATCTATGGCGCCAAGGGGCTGGCCTGGATCAAGGTCAACGAGGTGGCCAAGGGCCGCGACGGTCTGCAGTCGCCGATCGTGAAGAACCTGCACGATGCGGCGATCGCCGAAGTGCTCAAGCGCACCGGTGCCCAGGACGGTGACCTGCTCTTCTTCGGCGCCGACAAGGCCAAGATCGTCAACGACGCCATCGGTGCCCTGCGCCTGAAGGTCGGCCACAGCGAGTTCGGCAAGAAGCGCGGCCTGTTCGAGGATGCATGGCGCCCGATGTGGGTGGTCGACTTCCCGATGTTCGAGTTCGACGACGAGGCGCAGCGCTACACCGCCGTGCACCACCCCTTCACCGCGCCCAAGGACGGCCACGAGGACTGGATGGTCACCGCGCCCGAGAAGTGCATCGCCAAGGGCTACGACATGGTACTCAACGGCTGGGAGATCGGCGGCGGTTCCGTGCGTATCCACCGCGCCGACGTGCAGCAGAAGGTGTTCGACGCCCTCAAGATCACGCCCGAGGAAGCTCAAGCAAAGTTTGGCTTCCTGCTTGACGCGCTGCAGTACGGCGCGCCGCCGCACGGCGGCCTGGCCTTTGGCCTGGACCGCATCGTCACACTGATGACCGGTGCCGAGTCGATCCGCGACGTGATCGCCTTCCCCAAGACCCAGCGTGCCCAGTGCCTGCTGACGCAGGCGCCGAGCCCGGTGGACGAGAAGCAGCTGCGCGAGCTGCACATCCGCCTGCGCAATCCGGACGCCGTCAAGACGGCCTGATCTGCAGGGTTTGGGGCAGAATCAAGGGCACCACGCGGTGCCCTTTTTTCATGTCCACGCCCTACAAGATCCCGCAATCCGTGCTGGTGGTGATCCACACCCCGCAGCGTGACGTGCTGCTGATCCAGCGCGCAGACGCCGAAGAGTTCTGGCAGTCGGTCACTGGTGCCAAGGACCACCCGGATGAAAGTTACACCGAGACCGCGGTGCGTGAGGTGCTGGAAGAAACGGGCATCGACGTCCGGGCGCCCGGCCACACGCTGCGCGACTGGGGGCTGGAGAACGTCTACGACATCTACCCTCGTTGGCGTCACCGCTATGCACCGGGGGTGACGCGCAACACCGAGCACCTGTTCGGCCTGCAGGTGCCGGTTGGCACCCCGGTGCAGCTCAATCCGCGCGAACACACGGCGCATCGCTGGCTGCCCTGGCGCGAGGCCGCAGCGGCCTGTTACTCGCCCAGCAATGCCGAGGCGTGCCTGATGCTGCCAAAATTCATGCCATGAAGACGCTGCGCGTTGCCACCTACAACATCCACAAGGGCGTCCAGGGCCTGGGGCCGCAGCGCCGGTTGGAGATCCACAACCTGGGTCTGGCGGTGGAGCAACTCGATGCCGACATCGTCTGCCTGCAGGAAGTGCGCAAGATGAACCGGCGCGAGGCCCAGTACTTCACCCGCTGGCCGGAGCTGCCGCAGGCCGATTACCTGGCCCCCGAAGGCTATGAGGCGGTTTACCGCACCAATGCCTACACCCGGCATGGCGAACATGGCAACGCCATGCTGACGCGCTGGCCGGTGCTGGCGCACCAGCACGAGGACATGTCAGACCACCGCTTCGAGCAGCGCGGCCTGCTGCACAGTGAAGTGCTGATCAACGACCTGCCCATCCACGTGGTGGTGGTGCACCTCGGTCTGATCCGAGCCAGCCGGGTGCGCCAGGCGGTCCAGCTGGAGCGTTTCATCGAGCGCGAGGTACCAGCTGAGGCGCCGCTGATCGTGGCGGGCGATTTCAACGACTGGGGCGAGCGCGTGCACCGTCACTTTGCCGCCATGGGCATGCAGACCTTCGAACCGGCGTCGCATCCCACGTTCCCTGCGCGTTTGCCGCTGGTGCAACTGGACTACATCTACGCCCGCGGCCTGACCCCGCTGCGGGTGGAGGTGCCGCGCGGGCGCATCTGGTGGCGCATGTCGGACCACCTGCCGCTGATCGCGGAATTCGGCATGCCGGCATGAGAGACAAACACCTGCCGCCGCACCATGTGCAGCTGCTGCAGGGTGGCCAGGCCCTGTTTCCCGACATGCTGCGCTATATCGAGCGCAGCGTGCGCGAGGTGCGCCTTGAGACCTACATCTTCTACTTCGACGCCTCGGGCGAGCAGCTGGCGGCTGCCCTGGTGCGTGCGGCTGAGCGCGGCGTGGCGGTGTATCTGGTGATGGATGGCGTCGGCACACCGGCGCTGCCAAGCGAATGGGCGCAACGTTTCGATGCCGCCGGCGTGCGCTGGCACATCTTCCTACCGCTGGGGCGCCTTGGCCTGCTGATTCCGAGTCGCTGGCGGCGCCTGCACCGCAAGTTGTGTGTGGTCGACGGCCAAGTGGCGTTTTGCGGTGGCATCAATGTGCTGGACGACTGGTACGACCCCAACCACGGCGCGCTCACGGCGCCGCGCTTCGACTTCGCGGTGCGGGTGCATGGACCGTTGGTGCGTTCGGTACACGAGGTCATGGTGCAGTTCTGGTGGCGTTTGCAGGCGGTGCGTGATGTCCGGAACGTCGACCTGGCAGCCAGCTGGCGCGATCTG
>JAYRLJ010000117.1:6569-8477 GCA_041905305.1 Hylemonella sp.
TGGAGCAGGCAGTGCAGATGGCATTGACGGGCAGGGCTGGCTGGTATGCCGACGCCGAGGCGGCGCCGACGGGTGCGCGCGCCGCCTTGCTGCTGCGCGACAACCTGCGTCACCGCAGTCGCATCGAGCGCGCCTACCGCAAGGCAATCGCCGAAGCGCGCGAGGAAATCATCATCGCCAACGCCTATTTCGCACCTGGGCGCAAGCTGCGGCAGGCGCTGATCCATGCCGCGCAGCGTGGCGTGCGGGTACGCCTGCTGTTGCAGGGGCGTTATGAATATTTCATGCAGTACCACGCGGTGCGCATGGTCTATGGCGTGCTGCTGCGCGCCGGCATCGAGATCCACGAGTATGAGCCCAGCTTCCTGCATGCCAAGGTGGCGGTGATCGACCGCCGCTGGGCCACTGTCGGGTCGTCCAACCTCGATCCTCTGAGCCTGCTGTTGGCACGCGAGGCCAATGTGGTGGTGGTGGATGACGCATTCGCCAAGGAGTTGCGTGCCCGCCTCGTGCATGCCATGGAGCAGGAGGGGCGCCGGGTCGACCCGGCCGTCTATGCCCACCGGCCCTGGCAGCAGCGCCTGCTGGACCGGCTTGCTTTCGGCCTGATGCGGGTGGGGGTCTTCCTGACCGGCAATCGTTATTAGCTACTAAATTGATAGCTTCCAACGCTTATGGAAAAAGGGTTATCGACGAATAACCCCAATAAGGAATCGCTGGTACCATAGTGCCATGCTGAAGAAAAGCCAGAGCCTCATGAATCCGAGTGACACCGACGAGGGAACCCCGGTTTCCGTCAAGATCCGGGAGCGGCTGCAGGCTGCGCGCAAGCGTTTCAATGCCAATGACAACATCGCCGAGTTCATCGAACCTGGCGAGCTGGAGCAGTTGCTCGACGAGGTCGAGGTCAAGATGCAGGCCGTGCTCGATAGTTTGGTGATCGACACCGCGCACGACCACAACACCGGCAACACCGCGCGGCGCGTGGCCAAGATGTACCTCAACGAGGTGTTTCGAGGCCGCTACGTCAAGGGGCCGAGCATCACCGAGTTCCCCAATGCCGAGCACCTCAACGAACTGATGATCGTCGGCCCGATTACGGTGCGCAGCGCCTGTTCGCACCATCTATGTCCGGTCATCGGCAAGATCTGGATCGGCGTCATGCCCAACGAGCACACCAATGTGATCGGCCTGTCCAAGTACGCTCGGCTGGCCGAATGGATCATGGGTCGGCCGCAGATTCAGGAAGAAGCCGTGGTGCAGCTGGCCGACCTGATCCAGGAGAAGACCCAGCCCGACGGCCTGGCCATCGTCATGGAGGCCAGCCACTACTGCATGGCCTGGCGCGGGGTGAAGGACATGGACAGCAAGATGATCAACTCGGTCATGCGCGGCGTGTTCCTGAAGGATCCGACGCTGCGCCGTGAATTCCTTTCCCTGATTCCCCAGAGGTCCTGAAGATGCTCGTCCGTCTGCTCTATGCCAGCCGCGCCGTCGATGCCAGCCCCGATGCCATCGAGGCCATCCTCTCGCAGTCGCGCCAGTACAACCCGACCTGCGGCATCACCGGCATCCTCTGCTATGGCGGCGGCATCTTCCTGCAGGCCATCGAAGGCGGACGTGAGGCTGTGAGTGAGCTTTATGGCCACATCCAGCGCGATGCGCGCCACAAGGACGTGGTGCTGCTGCATTACGAGGAAATCAGCGAGCGCCGTTTCGGCGGCTGGACCATGGGCCAGGTCAACCTGTCGCGCGTCAACGCCTCGATCGTGCTCAAGTACTCGGAAAAGCCGGAGCTCGATCCGTATGCCGTCTCCGGCCGCGTCTCGCTGGCGCTGCTGGAAGAGCTGATGGCCACCGCGGCCATCATCGGCCGTAGCTGAAGCGGCAGTCCGGTCGTGCCGGTTC
>JAYRLJ010000514.1:0-1088 GCA_041905305.1 Hylemonella sp.
GTGCGCCTGCGCGACGTGATGCTGGAGACGCGGGAGTACGGCTTCGAGAAGGTGCGCCAGGAGCAGATCCAGCTCGGTGCCCAGGTGCGCGCACTGCTGGAAAGCAAGGGCTTCCCCAGCGTGGCCGCCGAGGGTTGGAAGGCGCCCGGCGTGGTGGTCAGCTACACCACGGACCCCGGCATCCAGAACGCCAGCAAGTTCGCCGCCGTGGGCCTGCAGACCGCCTCGGGCGTGCCGCTGCAGTGCGACGAGGGGCCGGACTTCAAGAGCTTCCGCATCGGCCTGTTCGGGCTGGAGAAGTGGCACAACGTGGAGCGCACGGTGGGGCATTTGCGCACCGCGCTCGACCGTATCGCCTGACCCCCCGGCCCATGGCCTTGCTCTCGCGCCAGCTCTCCACCCCCTTGGGCGAGATGCTGGCCGTGGCCTCGCCGCAGGGCCTGTGCCTGCTCGAATTCGTGGGCCAGGGCGGCGTACAGCGCGAGCTGGCCCAGGTCGAGGCCGCGCGCGGCGGCCCGGTGCAGCCGGGCGACAGCGCGGTGCTGGCGCAGGCGGCGCAGGAACTCGCCGAATATTTCGCCGGGCAGCGCCAGCGCTTTGGCGTGCCGCTGGACCTGGTGGGCACCCCCTTCCAGCTCAGCGCCTGGCAGGCCCTGCTGGCCATCCCCTACGGCCAGACGCGCAGCTACGCCGAGCAGGCCCGCGCCATCGCCCGCCCCAGCGCCACGCGCGCCGTCGCTGCGGCCAACGGGCAGAACAAGGTCTCCATCATCGTGCCCTGCCACCGCGTGATCGGCAGCGACGGCAGCCTCACCGGTTTTGGCGGCGGCCTACCGCGCAAGCGGGCGCTGCTGGCGCTGGAGTCGCCGCAGGGGCGTGGCTTGTTTTAGGAAGAAGAGGAGGGTGGTGATGGATGATCTGGCACCCACCGATCTCAAATCGGTACTGCACTCCAAGCGTGCCAACATCTATTACCTGGAGCACTGCCGCGTGCTCGTCAACGGCGGCCGGGTGGAATATGTGACCGATGCAGGCAAGCGCAGCCTGTACTGGAACATCCCCATCGCCAACACCACCAGCGTCCTGCT
>JAYRLJ010000514.1:1098-1626 GCA_041905305.1 Hylemonella sp.
ACCTCCATCACCCAGGCAGCGATGCGTGAGCTGGCCAAGGCCGGCGTTCTGGTGGGCTTTTGCGGAGGCGGCGGCACGCCGCTGTTTGCCGCCAATGAGGTGGACGTGGAAGTAGCCTGGCTGTCGCCGCAAAGCGAATACCGCCCTACCGAATACCTGCAGGCCTGGGTGAAGTTCTGGTTTGACGACGAACTGCGCCTGTACGCTGCCAAACAGCTGCAGGCATGGCGGCTGCAGCGCTTGCAGACAGAGTGGAACGCACGTGCTTTGCGCGAGGCGGGCTTCGCCGTGGATTTGGCCCGCCTACAGGCTTTGGTGCAGCAGTTCACGCCACGCATTGCCAACGCCCCGGATGTGACCGCGCTGCTGACCGACGAGGCGCAACTGACCAAGGCATTGTTCAAGCTTGCTGTGGACGGCGTCGGCTATGGCGAATTCACCCGCGCCAAGCGTGGCACGGGCACCGACGCAGCCAACCGCTTCTTGGACCATGGCAACTACCTGGCCTACGGCCTGGGCGCCACCGCC
>JAYRLJ010000515.1:0-1624 GCA_041905305.1 Hylemonella sp.
CGGCGCGACCATCAAGGTGGCCGAACTGCTGCCGGATGGTTCGCTGGATCTTGATGCGCTGTTCGCCCTGATGACGCCAGACGTGCGACTGCTCGGCCTCGCCCACGT
The DNA here is from genome assembly GCA_041905305.1 of Hylemonella sp. Lineage (GTDB taxonomy): Bacteria > Pseudomonadota > Gammaproteobacteria > Burkholderiales > Burkholderiaceae_C > Hylemonella. The sequence goes on from JAYRLJ010000515.1 coordinate 109, forward strand.
CAGCAATGTGCTGGGCACGGTCAACCCGGTGGCCACGATCTGCAAGGAAGCCGCCAAGCGCGGCATCGTCACCGTCATCGACGGCTCGCAAGCTGCACCGCACATGCCAGTGGACATCGCCACCCTGGGCTGCGATTTCTACGCGGCCACCGGCCACAAGATCAGTGGCCCCACGGGCACCGGCGTGCTGTGGGCGCGCCGCGAACACCTGGCCGCGATGCCGCCCTTCCTCGGCGGCGGCGAGATGATCAAGGAAGTCCGCTTCGACGGCACCGTGTTCAACGACGCCCCACACAAGTTCGAGGCCGGCACGCCCAATATCGCAGGCTTCGTCGGCCTCGGTGCCGCGGTGGACTACCTGTCCGCCATCGGCATGGCCAATATCGCAGCGCGTGAGCAGGACCTGTTGGCGCATGCCGCCGAGGAACTGCTGAAGATCGACGGCTTGCGTATCTTCGGCACCGCGCCGAACAAGGCTGCTGTAATCAGTTTCGCCATCGACGGCACCCACTCGCACGACCTCGCCACCCTGCTCGACCTGGAAGGGGTGGCGGTGCGTTCCGGCCAGCATTGCGCGCACCCGCTGCTGCAGTGGCTGGGCGTGGGTACCACGTGCCGCGCCTCGCTTGCGTTCTACAACAGCCACGCCGAAATCGAGGCGTTCATCGTCGCGCTGCGCAAGGTGCGCGGGTTACTTGGCTGAATTTGGATAAACGCAATCGCGCCCCTCGGCCTGCGGCCTCGGTGCACTCCTACATGTGGGAGCGATAGCACCCCTCGACCTTCGGCCTCGGTGCACTCCTACGTGCGTAATGTTGTGGGAGCGCACCGCAGGGGCGCGACTGATATTCCTGACGCTGGATCGCTTCGCGCCCCTCGGCCTGCGGCCTCGGTGCACTCCTACGGGGTGCGAGGTGGAATCGCGGCAGCAGCACCCGGCTGCACACGGCAGCTGGCCAGCAGGTCGCGTTCCTTTCGATAGACCGAGGTCTGCACGTCGAACACGCCGAGCACGGTCGAGAACAGGTTGTCGTGGCTGGCGCGACGACGCGCAAACTCCCGCAAGCAAGCGTCATTGATGCCGGCATCGGCCTCGAAGCCTGGCGACAGCCACATCACCATCGGCACCGCGAGTTGCTGCTCGGGCGCGATCGAGAACGGCGCGCCGTGCAGGTACAGGCCGTACTCGCCCAGCGATTCGCCATGGTCGGAGACATACAGCATCGCGGTATCGTGCGAAGTCTGCGCCTTCAGCAGATCGATCAGGCTGCCGAGCACCGAGTCCGAATACAGGATCGCGTTGTCGTAGGCATTGACCAGCTCCGGCTGCTTGCACCGGCTCAGTTCGACGGTCTTGCAGACGGGCGTCCAGTGCTCGAACGCCGGCGGATAGCGTTCGAAATAATTCGGCCCGTGGTTGCCGAGCATGTGCAGGACGATCAAGCCATCGCCGGGCATCGCCTTGATCTTGTCCGCAAGGCCAGCCAGCAGGATCTGGTCGAAGCAGCGTCCGCCG
>JAYRLJ010000516.1:0-1624 GCA_041905305.1 Hylemonella sp.
CAGAATTTCTTGCGCGCTTCCGGGCTGATGGCGATGAAACCCTCGCCACTGCGCGAGTTGGCGATGCGCACCACCTCGCTGGTGGCGCGCGCCACGGCGTCGGTGTCGTCGCCGACGATGTCGCCGATCAGCACCATCTTGGGCAGGCCGCCGCGCTTGCTCTTGGTGGCATAACCCACGGCTCGCAGGTAGCGGTCATCGAGGTGCTCCAGGCCGGCCAGCAGCACGCCGCTGCGTTTCTGCTCGGCAAACATGAAGTCCTTGATCTCGACAATGCTCGGCACCGCGTCACGGGCGTGGCCGAAGAACTCCAGGCAGACGGTGCGGGTATGCGCCGGCATGCGGTGCACCACCCAGCGGCTGCTGGTGATCAGGCCGTCACAGCCTTCCTTCTGGATGCCGGGCAGGCCGGCGAGGAACTTGTCGGTGACGTCCTTGCCCAGACCTTCCTTGCGGAAGCTCGGGCCCGGGATGTCAAGCCGTTCGGTCTTCACCAGCGTCTTGCCGTCGGCCTCGAAGTACTTCAGCTCGAAGCTGGCCACGTCGGCATCGTGGATCTTGCCCAGGTTGTGGTTGAGGCGCGTGACCTCCAGCCAGCCGGCGTCGGGGGTGACCATGCGCCAGCTCGCCAGGTTGTCCAGCGCCGTGCCCCAGAGCACGGCCTTCTTGCCGCCGGCGTTCATGGCGATGTTGCCGCCCACGCACGAGGCCTCGGCCGAGGTCGGGTCCACCGCAAAGACGAAACCGGCGCGCTCGGCCGCATCGGCCACGCGCTGCGTCACCACACCGGCTTCGGTCCAGATGGTGGGCACCGGCTTGTCCAAGCCGGGCAGCTGAACCATCTCGACCTCGGTCATGGCTTCGAGCTTTTCGGTGTTGATGACCGCGCTCTTCCAGGTCAGCGGCACGGCGCCGCCGGTGTAACCGGTGCCGCCGCCACGCGGAATGATGGTCAGACCCAATTCGATGCAGCCCTTGACGAGGCGTGCCATCTCGGCTTCGCTGTCGGGCGTGAGCACGACAAACGGGTACTCGACGCGCCAGTCGGTGGCATCTGTCACGTGCGACACGCGGGAGAGGCCGTCGAACTTGACGTTGTCCTTGGCCGTCAGTCGGCTGAGGGTGCGCAGGGCCTTGCGACGCAGCGCGGCGATTTCCTGGAAGGCGGCGTCGAAGGATTCGACCGCGCGGCTGGCGGCGGCCAACAACTCGCCCACCAGGGCATCACGCTGCGGGTCGGCCTCGGGCGTGCGGCGCTTCTGCACCTCGCCCAGGCGGTGGTGCAGGGCCTCGACCAGCTGCTGGCGGCGCTTCGGGTTGTCCAGCAGGTCGTCCTGCAGGTAGGGGTTGCGCTGCACCACCCAGATGTCACCCAGCACCTCGTACAGCATGCGGGCGGAACGGCCGGTTCGGCGCTCCTCGCGCAGCTGGTTCAGCACCTCCCAGGCGCGGCTGCCGAGCAGACGGATCACGATCTCGCGGTCGGAGAACGAGGTGTAGTTGTAGGGAATTTCGCGAATGCGTTCGTGGCCGTGCGGCGCCTCGCCGGACGCGTTCACCAGATGATCAAGCGGAGTCGGTGCGTTCATGGGAAATCTGGAATTTCAGCCAGAACGGTAGAACC
>JAYRLJ010000517.1:0-1614 GCA_041905305.1 Hylemonella sp.
CCAGCGCATCGGCCGCCTGCTGCGCGGTGCGCGCCGCGCCGTCCAGCATGTGCGGGCCATGGGGATGGCCCAGCGCCTGCAGCACCTGGGCCACGCGCTGCACACCGGGCGGCAGCGCATCAAGGGAAGAAACAGCTTCGGTCATCATCTCCCGATGGTAGCGGCGGCGGCGCCTGCGCGCTGGCGCCAGGGCTCTCAGGCGCGCTTGTTCAGCAAGGCCACCGCCGTGCGCGAGTTGGGCTTGCGGCCCAGGAAGCCGCTGATGTAGGCGCCCGCATCGACGAGCTTGTCCAGATCAATGCCGGTCTCGATGCCCATGCCGTGCAGCATGAATACCAGGTCTTCGGTCGCCACGTTGCCCGTGGCGCCCTTGGCGTAGGGGCAGCCGCCCAGGCCCGCCACCGAGGCCTGGTAGTTCCACACGCCCAGCTCCAGCGCCGCCAAGGTGTTGGACAGCGCCTGGCCATAGGTGTCGTGGAAATGGCCCGAGACCTCATCCAGCCCATAGTGCTGCAGCGCCGCCTCGATGGCGCGCTGTACCTTGCGCGGCGTGCCCACGCCGATGGTGTCGGCCACGTCCACGCGCTGCACGCCTATGCCCTTCATCAGCCCAGCGAGGTAGGCCACCTGCTGCGGGGCAATGTCGCCCTCGTACGGGCAGCCCACGGTGCAGCTCATGGCGCCGCGCACACGGATACCGGCGGCCAGCGCGGCCTCGACCACGGGCGCGAAGCGCTCGATGCTTTCGGCAATCGAGCAGTTGATGTTCTTGCGGCTGAAGGCCTCGCTGGCCGAGCCGAACACCACGATCTCGTCGGGCTGCGTCTTCACCGCCGCCTCGTAGCCCTGCAGGTTGGGCGTGAGCACGGAGTAGCGCACGTCGGCCTTGCGCACGATGCCGGCCATCACCTCCACGTTGTCGGCCATCTGCGGCACCCACTTGGGGCTGACGAAGCTGGTGACCTCGATCTCCTGCAGGCCCGCGTCCTGCAGGCGCTGCACCAGGCCGATCTTCACTGCGGCAGGTACTGGAGTCTTTTCGTTCTGCAGCCCGTCGCGCGGGCCGACGTCGATGATGTGGACGCGGGAGGGGATGCTCATGGAGAAGTTCCTTGTCGAAAAATGCTGTCAATCACCGCTTGCTGGGCCCACGGTACCGGCAACGCCCTGGCCGCATTCCAGCGCAGCGGCCTTGCCGAACCGCTGCGCAAGCAGCACTCAGGCGGCGGCCAGCTTGAGCAGTTCGGCCCCTTCGGCCACCTGGTCGCCGGGGGCGTAGAGCAGTTCCTGCACCACGCCGTCGGCGGGCGCGGCAATGGTGTGCTCCATCTTCATGGCTTCCATCACGGCCAGGGGCTGGCCCTTGGTGACCGCATCGCCCGCCTGCACGGCAAACGACACCACCTTGCCGGGCATGGGCGCGGTAAGGCGCCCGCCTTCGGACTGCTCCTCGCCCGCATGGGCCAGCAGGTCGATGGAGACGATCTGCGTCGCGCCCTGCGGGGTGAAGACATGGTCCGTCTCGCCCAGCGCGTATACCGCGGCGCGCGTGTGCTGGCCAGCAAACTGCAGCTCCAGGCCCTGCGCACCGCCCTGGAATGTCAGCACACCGCT
>JAYRLJ010000118.1:0-8412 GCA_041905305.1 Hylemonella sp.
TCGCGGTGCGCGGCAATGAGCGCGCGGCGAAAGTCCATGCGCTGCGCGCTCACGCCGAAGTTGTTGTCCGACAGGATGGCGCCCAGCATCACGGGCAGGTCGGATTCATCGAGCAACGCGCTGGTTTCGGGCGCACCTGCCACACCCAGGTAGGTGCCGTGCAGCTGCACGCCGGAGTGCACGCCGTCGTCGGCCAGCAGGCCGCGCCCCATGAAGGTGGTGAGCACGGGCAGCTGCAGGCGGCGCGCCAGTTCGGCCACGCGCGCCTCGATGCCAAAGCGCCGCACCTCCACGTCCACCACCAGCACCGGGCGCTTAGCGGCCTGGATGCGCGCCATCCACTCGTCAGCACATTCGGCCACGGCATCGGCACTGAAAACGCTGGGCGCCAGCACGGGTACCTCGGCCATGGGGTGCAGCGTCATGTCGCGCGGCACCTCGATCAGCACGGGCTGCGACAGCTCCAGGCAGTTGCGCAGCACGCGGGCGATGTCCTGGGGCGCCGTCTCGGGGTTGGACAGGCGCACCTGGTCGCAGGTGATCTCGCTGAAGATGCGCCACTGTGAATCGATGTGGCGCACCTGGTGGTGCAGCACCAGGCCCGAGTGCGCCTCGACCTCGCCGGGGCAGCCCGCCAGGATGACCAGCGGCGAGCGCTCGGCATAGGCGCTGGCCACGGCGTTGACCACGTTGAGCGCACCCGCGCCGTAGGTGACCGCCACCACGCCCAGGCCGCAGTGCATGCGTGCGGCGGCGTCGGCGGCAAAGCCCAGCGCAGGCTCGTGGCTCAGCGTGACCAGGGGGAGGATGTTGCTCTCCTCGATCTGCTTGAACAGCGGCAGGATGAAGTCGCCGGGAATGCCAAAAATTTCCTGCGCACCGTGGTTCTTGAGGGCGCGCAGCAGCGCAAGGCCGAGGGTCATGGGGATGTCTCCGGGGGGTTCTGCAAAGCCCGGATGATCGTGGTGACTGGGGGGCAAAGGCACTGATCTGGATCAAACACAGGACGCAAACCAATGGCCGAAATGCACAATTATTTGTGTCTTTAAGACAAATTGTGTGCAGTTTGTTTGCGTAATTTATTCATAATTCGCGCCAATTGTGTGTTTCGGCTCGATGTGCTCCGCGCGTGAAAGGTGGCACATTCTTCCACTGCGCGCACGGAAAACTCGGAGGCATGTCGTGCCGACGCTTTGGTGCTGGTGCCGGGCGTTCGGATGGAAAGAGGCTGCTACGTGGGACAGGCCAAAGGTCGAAATCGACCTTGGAGTGATGTTCGGGTTGTACGACCGAATGACGGCTTCGCAGCGATAGCAGCACTTGGCGCGCGTCTTTCGACTGCCTGGTCACCACCAGCTAGCAGTCGTCACCCTCACGGCGCTTACTTGGGGCGGATGCCTTGCAACCGCCCGCAGAGCTAACGAAGTCATCTTCTCGCTTCGGAACCATCCACCCCATACAGATTTCTCCCTTCGACCACAGACCGCCAAGCGGCCTTCGCGGGGTTGCGCAGGCTCTCGTCCTCCAAACGAGAGGCCGCATGCGCCTTGAAATCATCGAGGGGGCAGTAGACGGAGTGCAGCGACTCGTCGCGTGGCAGGCTGTATGTCTGGCCGTTGGTTGAATCCCAACTGTTGCGCAGAAACTCCAGGGCGAAGTTGTCCAATGAGGGCTGCACGGCCTTCACGGCTGCATAGATTGCAGGGCAGTCAGTCGGGACGGAGCGGGCCAGTGTCCACAGGATGAAGCCTGGGTTGTTCATCTGGAACAGACGATCTTCCTGCGCTGCCTTCAGCACATTCGCGGCGAAGGCCTGGAGAACAGCATCGCGAGCGCGAGTTGGGGCGGTAAGCTGTTCCGAATAGCGCCGTCGTTGCGGCACGTAGCCTTGAATCTGTGGCGATTTTTTCCGCCAACGGATCCATGCGATCAGAGTCGACGGACTTGAGGAGCATGACAACTGCACGCAGGGCGTTGTCTTCAGCATTCAGACCGATGGATTCTTTGCCAGCCTTGGCGCGGTCTACGAACAAAGCTTGCTCTGGCAGGCCGGCGATCGACATGCAGAGATCATCCAAGTCAACAATGCCTTCGCCGCCCAGCGATTGGGCAACATCCCCAAGCAGCTCGAGAAACGCATAGCAATTCTCTGTAGTGAGCGACTCGATGACTGCCAGTCGCTGCTCTGGCTGCTGCAGATAGCGTTTGGCCGCCTCCAGGCTGACATCACCGGAGGTAACGCTGAGTTGGAGTGCGACTGCCAACCTGGCGGGATGGGCGATGGTGCCATCGACGTAAGAGGCGTGTCCCAATGCGTAGGAGTCCTCCGCTTCGGCCACCGATGGAAAGAGATAGTGGACCACGCGCTGAACGCTCGATGGGGAACTGGACGCGTCGTAGGCGAGCCCCCGTTCCGGGGTCCCATCCTTAATCACATCTTCCGATTTTTCGAGGAGGCCATGATCGTCGACGACTCTGCCCACGAACAGTCTTGGATTTCTGCGCAGCAGCTCGAAGACGGCGGGCGCTTTCACCGAGAGCGCGGCGAGCCCGAGAATGTCGGCGAAGACGATTTCGCCCCGAAGCGGGGGCTCGATCATGCGGACGGCGTTGAATACCCGAGCCATATCGCGCGGCTGGTCCAGCAATTCACGCAAGCCGGAATAGTAAAGGCCGGAAAGTCGCTGATCGTGTGCTTTGAACCGAGGTACGAGCGCTTCCGGCGCCAGTTCGTCCAATGCGTCGTTGATGAGCTTCCTGCGCGCCGAAAGTGAGAGGCTCGGCAGGGGCATGCGTATCTGCACCACCTTGTCCAGGTAGCTGCCGGCGTAGGGAACACCCAGTTTTTCCAGCGCACTGCTGACGTATGCCGAGTCCCACGCCAGAACGTACCCTACGTGGGGCAGTTCACCCACCGCCTTGATGATGCGGACCATCTCAAATACTTCGTTCGGAAAGAGCCGATCGATGTCATCAATGAATACGATGATGGGCCGCTGGAACTGGCGCAGCGCTTCTTCCACCTTCTGCTTGTAGGCTTCGATGTCGGGAGTTTTGTACTCAGCGATCGAACCGGTTGCGTCTCCGACGGCATTGAACACAGACTTGATCAGCGAGGTCCAGGGTTCCGCGCCTGGAATGAGTTTGACCAAATCGAAGGCCTTCGAATAGGCTTTGATCTCCTTGGCGACTTTCTTTCCATCACGGCTGTGATCGCTCAGGTTGATGGCCCCGGCGATCCGCGACAGGAAATGCCTCAGCAAAGCATCCTTCTCGCCGACCAGCCACGGGTTGAAGTGGACGATCAACGGCTGATGTGCAGCGCCTGGCTGATTCAGGATCGCCTCGATCATGGCCAGGGCAGAGGTCTTGCCGCTGCCCCAGGCGCCTTCTATGGAGACGACCAGCCCTGCAGAAGATGAAACCTTTCTCAGTGCCGCGGCGGCGGACTCTGCATATCCAGTGCGATCCAGCTTGTCGCCTTGTAGTGCGTTTGCGGCCTGCAGGGGAATGTCGAAATTGATGCCAGCATCTGTGTCGTTCATAAGTGATTCGTCTCGAAGTCCGCTCGCATAGATGGTCACGTCACGATTTCCACCTTCTGGGCGATCGCGTTGTACAGGTCGATCTCGGTCTGTTCGGTCCGGATCGACACCACCAAGCTGTAGCGCGCCGGCAGGTCGTAGCGTTCGAGGGCTGGGCGCGTCCGCCACCATCCTGCCGCGGGATACACGGCCAGGAACCCTCGGCTTGCCAGGTCAACCGCTGTGCCTTCCCACACGTCCTGGTGAAGCGAGCCACGATGCCGCTGCCGTTCACCCAGATACCAGTCAGGGTCGCGCGGGTTCACCGGATCGCCTTCGTCCTCGCGCTGCGCGGCTGCGTTGACGCGGGCCACGAAGTCGGCTGTAGATGCGTCGAGCGGGCGTTGGACGTCAAAGCGAAGTCGGTGTGACGGATAGTAGAACTTCGATGCGGCGCCTCGGGCTGAAGGATTGGGTTCGACAAAATAGGACAGCGTGACCCGCATCTGCACGCGGGCAGCCTGCAATGCCTCCAACTCTTCGCGGGGCCAAGGCAGGGCATGCAAGTTCATGTCGCGACTAGCAGGGCTCTTGCCCTTTTCTTTCTTGTAGGGGTGCACCGAATCTTCGACCACCAGCGTGAGCGAATTTCCTGCGCTCCAGAGCGCACGCCCCAGATCGGGTTCACCCCAGCCGCAATGCCGGATGAGGTTGGTGTACTCGGTCTTGGTGGGCGTTCCCGCTGCTGGCAGGTACCGGGTGCGCATGGCCGGAGTCCATTCCGCGGAATGCACGATCAGAGCCCGGATAGTCTCGGGACGCAGGCTGGGGTACGCGGCAGCGATTTGTGCTGCCATGCGGGCGCACAAGGCAGAGGCGGCACTGGTGGCGTTGAATGTCGTGAAGAGCCGAGCCAGGGGCTCGTTGTTCGTGGAAAGCAGGTGCAGACTGCTCATGCCCATCGGCCCGAGGCCGTTGTCGCCCAGGTTCCCGCCTTCTAACACCACATCGGGCTTCAGCGGCCAAGCGCTCTCCCACGCAGCAGAGGTCGTGGTGTACGGACTCAGGTCGCCGCTCGGCGCCAATGCCGTGTAGTTGATGTCCTGGGTATCGGACTTGGAAGTACATGCGCCGACGGTCAAGGCGTTCCATGCCTGGCCGGGGTCGTGAACGAGATTGGTCGACAGGCTTGCCGGATAGTCGGCCCAGGCAGCAGGGTCATCCGTATTGCCAGCGGAGAGGATGAACAGACGGGGAAACTGTCCACTGCCATCAGCATTGGCGGCGAGGCTGTCCACCGTCGATGACCAGGATGAGGGCCTACCCCGGTCTCGATAGTCCGACGCGGTGATCGCCGAGCAAAAGACGCGGCGGCGTTTAGGGAACGAGATCTCCGGCCGCGCGACGGCATCGCTGAACAGCGACGCGTGAAAGGACGGCGGGCCGGGATTCGCGCCTCCAGCCGCCACGAGCCGCACGGACTCCAGACGATGTTCGACGTCAACCGGCGAGGCCGTGGAAATTGCCTCCGTGAGGTCGCCGTAGGCGGCTAGTCCTGCCATGCCGGTGCCGTGATTGGCGGTATCGTCGGCCAGGCCCGTCGGATCGGCGCTGTGCATGTCGTCGGTCGCCATGAGCGGAGCCAGCAGTGGATGGCCGCGATTGACGCCCGAATCGAGCAGACAGACGCGCGGCGTCTCGTCGTCCTCTCGCGCAAAGCGCATGCGCTGAAGCAGTTCATCCGCCCATTCGCGTTGCTCCCCGACATTCATTTCGTCGAAAAAGCTGGCGGTCTCTTTCGCCAGACGCAACTCCGCGACGCAGTTCAACGTCATCACGGAACGCGAGAACTGCCGCTCGGAGCCGTACATCAGCAGGACGGTGCGCTCCGGGAAATCGGCCTGCTGCTCGCTGACCACGCATTCGGCCAGCGCTGCCAGCTTCCTGAAATCTTCGACCACGGCCTGTCGCTGCCCACGAACGGGAAGCCAGACCTCCCACCAGAATGGCACGGTGGGGTCCGTGGGCAACAGTGAGATGTCATCCGTCCACAACGCGCGGAGTTCGGCAGCGCGGATGGACTCGATGGTGTTCAGCAGTGTTCGGTGATCTCTGGCGTTTCCGTTCTTGTCCTTTTTCTCTTCGAGGTACTCTGCAACGTACTTCTCGAAGTGCTCCAGCTTGCCATCGGGAACGAACACGTTGGCGAACGTGTGTTCGCCTTCTTGACGGACGCTGAGCAACTCGATCTTCTGGCGATCGTCGGCAAGGCTCTGGAAGGCAAGTTCCACATCGGGCTGACTAACGAAGTGGATCTGCAGGCCCAAGCCGCTTTGAAGCTCTTGCTCTTGCTGTGCCGCAACAGCGGCGGTCACCAGCGGTTTGAGATCCTGAATCTGGCGCTGCAGTGCCTGGCCATGTTGCTGGCGCGGCAAATCAGGAATGGTTGGCTTGCTCCCGCCGTTCGGCGTGTGAGCCGTGAATGCTTTGGGCGTCGAGGTGTCGTGAAGAACGAGGTGCGGCCGCCTATCGTGTGGTTGTTCCGGCATGGTTCGACGCAGTCTTGTTGTTGGCTATTTTTTGACTGAGCTGCCGACGTTCTGCCAATGCCTTGCTCAGTACCTCTCCCTTGACGCGCTCTTCGTCGTGCATGACCGCCTCTTTAATGGACTCGTCGATCGCCCGGCGGATTTCCGCATAACTCAACCCATGCGCTTTCGCAGCAATGGCCTTCACCGGAAACGGTTTGGGGGAAAAGTTGCCTAAGCGCGATCTGATCAGATTGGCCGCTTGGTCCGGCGTGGGGAGGTGATACTCGATAACGTCATCGAAGCGACGGAACAAGGCGTAGTCGAGAATTTCCGGATGGTTGGTCGCGGCGATGATCAGGCTGTTGGACTGGTCATGCTCAATCATCTGCAAAAAGCTGTTGAGCACCCGCCTGATCTCGCCCACGTCGTTGGCAAGGCCACGCTGTGAACCGATGGCATCGAACTCGTCGAAGAAGTAGATGCCTCGGACTTCGGCGATGGCGTCGAAGACCTGCCGCAGCTTTGCTGCTGTTTCCCCCATGAACTTGGTAATCAAAGCATCAAGGCGCACAAGGAAAAGTGGAATACCAAGCTCACCCGCAAGAGCGGAGGCCGTCATGGTTTTGCCCGTGCCGGGCGGACCGACCAGCAGCAGCTTGCGACGTGGCGACAGTCCATGCTCGCGGATGCGAGCAAACATGCGCTGTTCCTTCATGATGCGCTGCAGTTGCTCCGTCGCCTGGTCGTCGAGCACCATGTCCGCCAAGCGATTCTTGGGGTAGGTGACACTCAAAAGACTTGCCAACTCACCGCGCGGCCTAGCCAGCGGTACCAGCTTGTGCTGCTGCTCATCGGACACTGCATGCGCCTTGGCCGCATCGATCATGTCGCGCAGCTCCATCGCCAACTTGCCGTGGCCCACCTTGGCTTCGTGGGCGGCCACTTGCATGGCGACAGAGTAGAACTGTCGATCGTCCCGGTTGATGTGAGACTTCAAGAGTGCCTTGAGTTGTTCTGCGCTAGCCATGATGTCCGCCTGCGTGTGTTGGCTCGGGCTTGTAGCCCAGCGACGCCAATGCAGATTGAGCGAGGGCGCCCGTGAGCCTCTTGTCCACGTTGCCAAGGTCTTCATGCTCCGACGCAAGGACGAACAGCACGCCGATTGGAACGTGGAGTGCCCTAGCAATCTTGGTCAGAGTGGACAGTGTCGGGTCACGCTTGTTGTTCTCCAGCATGGAGAGGTAAGACACGGAGCAACTCGCCTTTTGCGCGACATCGGTTTGGGATACCTTGCGTTGCGTGCGGCACAGCCGAATTGCATGGCCAACGTTCATCGTCAAGGTCTCCACAAGAGGTCTAACGCAAGCGCGCAGAAGTTTATAGCTGCGCCAAACGTTGACGCGTTTTGATTTTACCAGCAGTGAAATTCGGATCCAGCTTACTGGGCAATGGATTCCATGATCGCCTCCCCACGATTGGAGGCGCGAAGAAGATGCACCTTCGCGATTCCAGTGTCCGCAAATGACCATGCTGGCTGTATCAGGTTTTTCTGCCCGGAAAGCGCTTGGCGATGCTCTCGACCGCCTGCTCTTGATCGCAGCGGTCGCTCCGCGGCGAGCCGGTGACCGACAGCAATCAGCCTTGAACAGCCGCTCGCACTCACTTGCCCAAGGGCGGTTGTGGTGATCTGCCCCCTCACCCCCGCCGCACCGCAAACCCCGCAAACCGCGCCCCCAGCCGCTCCGCCTGCGCGGCAGTCAGCGCCCACGCAGCCGCGCCCGGCGCGCGGCATTCCTGCAGCGCCCAGTGGGCCACGCCTGCATCGGCCAAGGTGTCGGCCAGGGCGAACAGGTCGTCCACGCTGAACAGGCCCGCGTGCCAGGTGGTGCGGCATTCATAGGGTACGCCGCTGGCGAGCAGGCGGTGCAACGATGCAAAGGCTTTGGCGCCGCTGCCGGGGGTGCGGGTGATGGCGTTGTAGGCGTGCAGGGGGCCTTTGATGTCCAGGCCCACCCAGTCGAGCAGCGGCAGCAGCGCAGCCAGGCGCTTGGGGTACATGCCGCCGGTGTGCAGCGCGGTTTGAAAGCCCAGGGCGCGCACTTGTGCCAGCGCGGCGGGCAAGGCGGCTTGCAGGGTGGGTTCGCCGCCAGAGAAGACGACGCCATCGAGCAGGCCCTGGCGGCTGTGCAAGAAGGCCAGCACCTCGGGCCACGGCACGGTGGCGGGGGTGGTGGCGTCGAGCAGCTCGGGGTTGTGGCAGTAGCCGCAGCGCCAGGGGCAGCCTTGGCCATAGAGCACGGCGGCCAGGCGGCCGGGAAAGTCGATGGTGGTGAGCGGCGTGATGCCGCTGATGCGCA
>JAYRLJ010000119.1:0-8389 GCA_041905305.1 Hylemonella sp.
TCAGATCGTGACCGACCTGCCCATCGGTTCCGGGCCGTACCGCATCGGCAAGGTCAACTTTGGCAAGGACATCAGCTACGAGCGCGACCCGGCCTACTGGGCCCGCGATCTGGGCGTGCGGCGTGGTCTGTACAACTTTGACCGCATCACCTACAAGATTTACAAGGACAACACCGCTCAGCTTGAGGCCTTCAAGGCCGGTGAGTTCGATTACATCCAGGCCTTCATTGCGCGCGAATGGGCCCGTGCCTACACCGGCAAGCAGTTCGAGCGTGGCGAGTTGATCAAGAAGGAGCTCCAGCACGGCAACGCCGGCGACTTCCAGGGTTTCCTGTTCAATCTGCGGGTGCCGAAGTTCCAGGATGTGCGGGTGCGCGAGGCCATCGCCCTGGCCATGGATTTCGAGTGGCTGAATCGCCAGCTGTTCTACAACGCCTACACCCGGGTGCGCGGCTATTTCGTTGGCAGCGATTTCGAGGCCAAGGGGCTGCCCGGACCCGAGGAGCTCGCCGTTCTGGAGCCGCTGCGCCGGCAGCTGCCCCCGGCCGTGTTCACCGAAGAGGTGCCGCAGCCGCCGTTCACCAGCCTCGATCCGGCCTCCGGTCACACGCTGCGCGACAACCTGCGCCGTGCGCGCGACCTGCTGGCCGCCGCAGGCTGGACCTACCGGGACGGTGCGCTGCGCAACGCCAAGGGCGACGCCTTCACCATCGAGTTCCTGGATAACTCGGGTTCCATGGGGCGGGTGGTGACGCCTTATGCGCGGAACCTGGAAAAGCTCGGCATCCAGGTCAACTACAAGGTGATCGACTTCGCCATTCTGCAAAAACGGCTGGATGTGTTCGACTTCGAAATCATCAGCAACCGCATGATCGGCAGCGAAGCGCCGGGCGTTGAGCTGCTCGAGCGCTTTGGCTCCAAGGCGGCCGATACCGAGGGTTCCAGCAATGTGATCGGTCTCAAGAGCCCCGCGGTCGACGCTTTGCTGGAACAGGTCGTTTCGGCACAGACCCGGCCCCAGCTGGTGGCGCGTCTGCGCGCGCTGGACCGTGTGCTGCGGCACGGCCACTACACCGTGCCGCACTGGTATGGCGGTGTGCACCGGGTGGCCTGGCGCGCCGGCCGCTTCGAGCAGCCGGCGGTGACACCGCGCTACTACCAGCCGGAGGGGTGGTTTACGTCGGTCTGGTGGGCAACGCCAGCCAACCGGGCTGGGGAGGGCCACTAGCATGGCGGCCTACATCCTCAAGCGCCTGCTGCTCATGGTCCCGACGCTGTTCGGCATCTTGCTGCTGACCTTCGTCGTCATCCAGTTCGTGCCTGGTGGGCCGGTGGAGCAGATGGTGGCGCAACTGCAGGGGCGCGACACGGGCGGCGAGGGGGCTGCCACTGCGGGCGCCGGCTACCGCGGCCGCCAGGGCGTGGATGCCGCGCGCATTGCCGAGATTCGCGCTTTCTACGGCTTCGACAAGCCGGCGCACGAGCGCTTCTGGCAGATGCTGGGGCAGTACGCACGCTTCGACCTGGGCAAGAGTTTCTTTTACCCCAAAAGCGTGTGGGAGCTGGTGAAGGAAAAGCTGCCGGTGTCGATCAGCCTGGGGCTGTGGACCTTCTTCCTGAGTTACCTGATTTCGGTGCCGCTGGGCATTGCCAAGGCGGTGCGCGCCGGCAGCCGCTTTGATACCCTGACCAGCCTGATCGTACTGATCGGCTATGCCATTCCGGGTTTTGTTCTGGGCGTGGCCTTGCTGGTGATCTTCGGCGGCCAGTTGCAGTGGTTCCCGCTGCGCGGCCTCACCTCCAGCAACTGGGATACCCTGAGCTGGGGCGCGAAGATCGTGGACTACCTCTGGCACATCACACTGCCAATCACCGCCAGCGTGCTGGGCGCCTTTGCCGTGACCACCATGCTGACCAAGAACGCCTTCCTGGAGGAAATCCGCAAGCAATACGTGCTGACGGCGCGCGCCAAGGGCCTGAGCGAGCGCCGCGTGCTGTGGCGCCACGTGTTCCGCAATGCCTTGATCCCGATCGTCACCGGCTTCCCGGCCGCCTTCATTGGCGCCTTTTTCACCGGCTCGCTGCTGATCGAGACGCTGTTCTCGCTCGACGGCCTGGGTCTGTTGTCCTACGAGTCGGTGATGCGGCGTGACTATCCGGTGGTGCTGGGCACGCTCTACCTGTTCACCCTCATCGGTCTCGTGACCAAGCTGATTTCCGACCTCTGCTATGTGTGGGTAGACCCCAGAGTGAAGTTCGACTGATGGCCAGCGTTTCCCTGTCCCCTTCGCAACGTGCCTGGCAGCGCTTCAAGCGCAACCGCCTGGGCTACTGGAGTCTGCTGATCTTCTGCACGCTCTTCGTGCTCAGCCTGGGCGCCGAACTGATCTCCAACGACAAGCCGCTGGTGGCGCGGCACCACGGTCAGTGGTATTTCCCCATCGTAAGCAACGTACCCGAGACGGCATTCGGTGGTGATTTCCAGACCCCGACCGACTTCCTCGACCCTTTCATCCAGCAGCAGTTCGCCAGAGAGGGCAATTTCGCACTCTACCCACCCAACCCCTACCACCACAGCACCATCAACTACTTCGCCAAGGAGCCGAACCCGGCACCGCCGTCGGCTGACAACTGGCTCGGCACCGACGACCGTGGGCGCGACGTGGCGGCGCGCCTCTTGTACGGCTTTCGCATCTCGGTGCTGTTTGCGCTGGCTCTGACGGTGATCGGCGTGCTGCTGGGTATTGCCACCGGGGCGGTGCAGGGCTTCTTCGGCGGCAAGACGGATCTCTGGTTCCAGCGTTTCATCGAGATCTGGAGCTCCATGCCCGAGCTGTATCTGCTCATCATCTTCTCCGCCATGTTCGACCCCAGCGTGGCGCTGCTGCTGATCCTGCTCAGCCTGTTCGGCTGGATGGGGCTCTCGGACTATGTGCGCGCCGAATTCCTGCGCAACCGCCAGCTCGACTATGTGCGGGCCGCGCGCGCCATGGGCCTGTCGAACGGGCAGATCATCTGGCGGCACATCCTGCCCAACAGCCTGACGCCGGTGGTGACTTTCCTGCCATTCCGGATGAGCGCGGCCATCCTGGCGCTGACCTCGTTGGACTTCCTCGGCCTGGGCGTGCCGCCCGGTACGCCCTCGCTGGGCGAACTGCTGGCACAGGGCAAGAACAACATCGACGCCTGGTGGATTTCGCTTTCCACCTTTGGCGTGCTGGTCGTCACGCTGCTGTTGCTGACCTTCATGGGCGACGCGCTGCGTGACGCGCTCGACCCGCGGAAGGCCGAAAAATGAGAGAGGTATTGCTCGACGTCCAGGGGCTCAAGGTCGCGTTTGGTGGCCGCGAAGTCGTGCACGGGCTGGACTTCCAGATCGCCGCTGGCGAAAAGGTGGCCCTGGTGGGCGAGTCCGGCTCGGGCAAGAGCGTCACAGCCCTGAGCCTGCTGCGGCTGGTGCAGAACGCCGAGCTTACTGGGGTTGCAAGCTTCTTTGGCACCGAGCAGTCACCGGTCAAGCGCGACCTGCTATCAATTTCAGAGCGTTCGTTGCGCGACATCCGGGGGCGCGACATCGCCATGATCTTCCAGGAGCCGATGACCGCGCTCAACCCCTTGTTCACGGTGGGCGACCAGATCGCCGAGGTGCTGGAACTCAAGCTGGGTTTGGCGCGGGCCGAAGCCTGGGCCCAGGCGGTGCGCCAGCTGGCCGAGACTGGCATCCCTGAACCCGAGCGGCGCGCCCGGGCCTTTCCGCATCAGTTGAGCGGTGGCCAGCGCCAGCGCGCCATGATCGCCATGGCCTTGGCCTGCCAGCCCAAGCTGCTGCTGGCAGACGAGCCGACCACGGCGCTCGATGTCACCTTGCGCGGCCAGATCCTGGACTTGCTGGACGGCCTGCAGCAGAAGAAGGGCATGGCGGTGCTGCTGATCACGCACGACCTCAACCTGGTGCGCCGCTTCGCCGACCGGGTGCTGGTGATGCAAGACGGCCATCTGGTCGAGCAGGGGGCGGTCGCCGAGGTGTTCGCCCGCCCGCAGCACAGCTACACGCGGCGACTGCTGGAGAGCCGGCCGACACGGGACGTGCGGGAGCAGGCAGCGGATCCCACCGCCGCACCGGTGATGCAGGCCCGCCACCTGCGGGTCGCGTACCCGACGCCGCTGCCGGGGGTGCGCGGCTGGTTCCGCCGCGGTGAATTCGTCGCGGTGCAAGGCGCCGACTTCAGTATTCCTCCTGGGCGGACCTTGGGGGTCATCGGAGAGTCCGGCTCAGGCAAATCCACGTTGGCCCTGGCCGCTCTGGGGCTGCAGCCTTGTACCGGTGAATTGACCGTCACCGGCCAGGCCTGGAGCGGCCAGCCGAAAGGCGACAAGGCGCTGCGCCGGGTGGTGCAGGTGGTGTTCCAGGACCCGTTTTCCTCGCTGTCGCCGCGCCTGACGGTGGAGGAGATCGTGGGTGAGGGCCTGTCGGTGCATGCGCCGGAACTCGACAAGGCGCAACGGCGCCTGCGTGTGCTGCAGGCGCTGGACGAGGTGGGGCTGAGTGAAGCGCAGTTCCCGGGCCTGTTGCAGCGCTACCCGCACGAGTTTTCCGGCGGCCAGCGCCAGCGGCTGGCGATCGCGCGGGCGTTGATCGTGGCGCCGCGCCTGCTGGTGCTGGACGAACCGACCAGTGCCCTGGATGTGACGATCCAGAAGCAGGTGCTGCAACTGCTGCAGCGGCTGCAGCGTGAGCGGGGCTTGAGTTACCTGCTGATCACCCACGATGTGGACGTGATCCGTGCCATGGCGCACGAGGTGCTGGTGATGCGGGGGGGTGAAATCCTGGAAGCCGGCCCCATTTCCCACGTGTTGGACGCGCCCGTCCATCCCTATACCCGCGCGCTGGTGCAAGCCGCAGCGTAAATTGCCTTAAAAATCAAGGCGTTTCGGCTGTTTTTCGGCTACAATTTATCAATTCTCGACCAAACGGGCGGATACCAACCGCCCGTTTTTTTTGGTCGAACGCTTTTGAGGGCCGGCCTGGCCCGTCATGCAGGGGCAGCAGAGGACACGTGGCACTACAGGACATCGTCGAACAAACCGTGAGCGGGCTGGGATATGACTTGGTGGAGATCGAACGCTCCGCCGGGGGCTTGCTGCGCGTGACGATCGACTTGCCCTGGGACCCGGCCGCCGGCGAGCAGTTCGTCAATGTCGAGGACTGTGAGAAGGTCACGCGCCAACTGCAATTTGCGCTGGAGGTCGAGGGCATCGAGTACAAGCGCCTCGAAGTGTCGTCGCCCGGCATCGATCGTCCCTTGCGCCACGAGAAGGATTTCGAGCGTTTTGCCGGTCAGGTGATCGACCTCACGCTCAAGGCGCCGATGGGGGCGGCGGCTGCCGGTCAGGTGGCGCCCAATCGCAAGAAGTTTCGCGGCACGCTGGAGCGGGCCGAAGGTGGCCAGGGCTGGCAGATCGTCTGGAGCGACGAGCCACCGGTCAAGCCGGGCCAGAAGGTAAGCAAGAAGCGCGCGCCGGCGCCGGTGCAGGTGCTCGGTTTCTCGCTGGACGAGTTGCGCGAGGCGCGGCTGGCGCCGATCGTGAATTTCAAGGGGCGCGGCAACGCGCCCGAGTAAGGTTGTATTTTTGACTTGGGGTGGGCGCACGGCGAGGCTGGCGCGCTCAATTGGACTTGGAGGGTAAAGGCATGAATCGCGAATTGTTGATGCTGGTGGAAGCCATTTCACGCGAGAAGAACGTCGAGCGTGATGTGGTGTTCGGTGCAGTCGAGGCTGCGCTGGCCCAGGCCACGAAGAAGCTATACGAAGGCGATGTGGACATCCGCGTCGCCATCGACCGCGACACCGGCAACTACGAGACGTTCCGCCGCTGGCATGTCGTGCCCGACGAGGCTGGCCTGCAGCTGCCCGACCAGGAAATCCTGCTGTTCGAAGCCAAGGAGCAGATCCCGGACATCGAGGTCGACGAGTACATCGAGGAGCCGGTGGAGTCCGTGCCGATCGGTCGCATCGGCGCCATGGCCGCCAAGCAGGTGATCCTGCAGAAGATCCGCGATGCCGAGCGCGAGATGCTGCTCAACGACTTCATGTCGCGTGGCGAGAAGATCTTCGTCGGCACCGTCAAGCGCATGGACAAGGGCGACATCATTGTGGAGTCCGGTCGCGTGGAAGGCCGCCTGCGTCGCAGCGAGATGATCCCGAAGGAAAACCTGCGTACCGGTGACCGCGTGCGCGCCATGATCATGGAGGTGGACCTCACGCTGCGTGGCGCACCCATCATCCTGTCGCGTTCGGCGCCCGAGTTCATGATCGAGCTGTTCCGTCAGGAAGTGCCCGAGATCGAGCAGGGTCTGCTGGAGATCAAGTCCTGCGCCCGTGACGCCGGCTCGCGCGCCAAAATTGCCGTGCTGTCGCACGACAAGCGCGTCGACCCCATCGGCACCTGTGTCGGTGTGCGAGGCACCCGCGTCAACGCCGTGACCAATGAGCTCGCCGGCGAGCGCGTGGACATCGTGCTGTGGAGCGAGGATCCGGCCCAGTTCGTGATCGGTGCCCTGGCGCCGGCCAATGTGCAGTCCATCGTGGTGGACGAGGAAAAGCACGCCATGGACGTGGTGGTGGACGAGGAAAACCTCGCCATTGCCATCGGCCGCGGCGGCCAGAACGTGCGCCTGGCCTCCGACCTGACCGGTTGGAAGATCAACATCATGGACGCGGCCGAGTCGGCCCAGAAGCAGGCCGACGAGACCAGCAGCCTGCGCGCCCTGTTCATGGAGAAGCTGGATGTGGACGAGGAGATCGCCGACATCCTGATCGCCGAGGGCTTCACCAGCTTGGAAGAAGTGGCCTATGTGCCGCTGCAGGAGATGCTGGAGATCGAGGCGTTCGACGAAGACACCGTCAACGAGCTGCGTGCCCGCGCCAAGGATGCGCTGCTGACCATGGAGATCGCGCGCGAAGAGAGCGTCGAGGAAGTCTCCCAGGATCTGCGCGACCTCGATGGGTTGACCGCCGACCTGATTGCCAAGTTGGCCGAGAACGGCGTCCATACGCTGGACGACCTGGCTGACCTGGCGGTCGACGAGCTCACCGACATCACCGGCCAGTCTGCGGACGAGGCCAAAGCTTTGATCATGAAGGCGCGCGAGCATTGGTTCACCAATGACGCCGCTTCTCAAGAGTAACGGTCATGAAAGGTCCCACACAATATGTCCAGTACGACCGTCGCCGAGTTTGCTGCCGAACTCAAGAAATCCACTGACACGCTGCTCGAGCAGCTCAAAGCCGCTGGTGTGGCCAAGGCCTCTGCGGCCGACACCCTGACCGACGCCGACAAGCACCGCCTGCTGGCCCATCTGCAGGCCAGCCACGGTACGGCCACGCCCGAACGCAAGAAGATCACGCTGGTCAAGAAGTCGACCACCGAGATCAAGCAGGCCGATGCCACCGGCAAGGCCCGCACCATCCAAGTCGAGGTCCGCAAGAAGCGCACGTTTGTGCGTCGTGACGAGGGAGCAGAAGTCGCCGAAGGCGCTGCCGCCGAACCCACGCCGGAAGTCCAGGCGGCGGCTCCGGCTGCGCCCGTGGTCGACAACACCGAATTGCTGCGACGCGAGGAAGAAGCGCGCCGTCAGGCGGAACTGATCCGTCGTCAGGAAGAGGATCTGGCGGAGAAGCGCCGCCAACGCGAGGAGACCGAGAAGCGCGAGCGCGAAGCCGAGGAACGGGCTGCCAGCTACGCTGCTGCCGAGGAAGAGAAGAAGGCCAAGGCGACGACGTCCCAGGCCGAAGCCACGGCCGAGGCTGCTGAAGCTGCCGCAGCACGTGCTGCGGCTCAGGCCGAGGCGCGCGAAAAGGCGGCCGCTGCCTCCAAGGCCCAGGCCGACGAGGAGGCCGCGCGCGCGGCCGATCTCGAAGAGCGCCGCCGCAAGGCGGAAGCGGAGGCTGCGGCCATCCGTTCCATGATGGCGACGCCTGCCAAGAAGGTGCTGGTCGCCAAGAAGGAAGAGCCCAAGCCTGCAGAAGCGGCCAAGGCTGGCATGAAGGGCACGCTGCACAAGCCGGCCACCGGCAGCACGGCGGCCAAGCCGGCGGCGGGTGCCGGAGCGGGCCCCAGCACGGCCGGCAAGGAAGTGAAGTCGGCCAAGCTGTCCAGTAGCTGGGCCGGCGATCCGGCCAAGAAAAAGGCCATTCCGACCCGCGGCGACAGCAGCGGTGGTGTGGGCCGCGGCAGCTGGCGCAGCGGTCCCAAGGGCCGGCGCGGCCATGACCGTGACCGCGAGGAGCAGTCCCAGTCCGCACCGGCAGAGGCACGCGTCATTGAAGTGCACGTGCCGGAAACCATCACCGTGGCCGAGCTCGCGCACAAGATGGCGATCAAGGCC